>JASHTA010000545.1 GCA_030040795.1 Gammaproteobacteria bacterium
CCATGTCGTGCTCGAAATCGAAGAGGCCCGAGATCGCGAGATGCACGCAGTCGGTGGGCGTTCCGATCACGTAGTACACGCTCGGCTCCGCCTCGAATACCCTGAGCGGCACGTCGAGGGTGAGGGAATTGCTCGCGCCGCTGCGGTTGCGGTCCGGCGCGACGATGGTCACGTCGGCGAGCGGCGCGAGAGCCTCCCTCAAGCGCAGGATGCCCTCGGCCCGGTAACCGTCATCGTTACTGAGGAGAATCTTCACGTTATCTTATGGCCATGGCCAGTGCGAAGCGGCGCGCCAATATAGCGGGTGAGAGCCCCTCGCGGGAGGCTCAGGGTCCCTCCGAGCGGGAAACGGAGACGGAGCTCTTTCGCGAGGCGACACGCGACGTGCGCCCGCTCGCACACGATCACCCTCCTCCGCCGAGCGCCAAGCCGCCGCCTCGCGCGCGCTTTGCGCGCGCCGAGCGCCGCGCCGTTCTCGACGAGAGCTTGCAGAGCGGCGCCGACGACCCTGCCCTTGCCGGCGGTGAAGTGGCCTCGTACGCACGCGCCGGAGTCCAGCACTCCGTTCTGCGCAAACTGCGGCGGGGGCATTACCGCGTGCAGGCGGAGCTCGATCTGCATGGCCTCACCGCCGGCCAGGCGAAAGCCGTCCTGCGCGGTTTTCTCGCCGAAGCGCTCGACCGCGGCTTCACCTGCGTGCGGATCATTCATGGCAAGGGCCTGCGCTCCGGACCACGAGGCCCGGTGCTCAAGGCGACGGTCAGCGGCGTCTTGCAGCGCAGCGCGCACGTTCTCGCATTCGTGTCGGCCCGCAGCGTCGATGGCGGCACCGGCGCGGTCTACGCGCTGCTCTCCTCTCGGGCGGGGTAATCCGAGCGCAGCAGCACGACGGCCTGCGCGGCGATACCCTCGCGCCGGCCCAGGAATCCCAAGCGCTCGGTCGTCGTCGCTTTGAGGTTGACGCAGCCTGTGTCCACCTCGAGCAGCTTCGCGACGGCGGCGCGTATCTCATCCCGATGACCGGAGAGCCTCGGCGCCTCGGCGAGCAGCGTGACATCGGCATTCACCACGGCGAGTCCGCGCTCACGCAGCATCGCGAGCACCGAGCGTACGAATCCGCTGCTCGCGACCCCGCGCCACCGGGGGTCGTCGTCGCGGAAATGCTGGCCGATGTCCCCGAGGCCGCCCGCTCCGAGCAGAGCATCGCAGAGCGCGTGCAACAGCACATCTCCATCCGAATGGGCGACCACGCCGTGCGTGTGCGGGATCCGCACACCGCCGAGCATCACGAAGTCACCGGGTCCAAACGCATGCACATCGAACCCCGAGCCCACCCTCATCGCCCCTCCCGAGCTCTGGCCACCGAGCAGCGCGACGGCGAGGGCCAGATCCTCGGCGGTCGTGATCTTCAAGTTCCTCGTCGATCCCGGCACGCGCAGCGGATGCGCGCCGGTCCATTCGAGCGCCTGCGCCTCGTCCGTGGGCGAGCGCCCGGCGGCGAACGCCGCATCGAGCGCCGCGCAGAGCGGTCCATAGCGGAACATCTGCGGCGTGAGCGCGCGCCAGAGACCCGCACGATCGACCGTCCGATCGATGCTTGCACCGCCGGCATCGCAGAGCTTGAGGGTATCGGCGACCGGCGCTGCGAGCAATCCGCCGACCGGGTGCTCATGGCACTCGGCGAGCAGCCGGTCCAGGTCCACCGCCGCGAGACAGGGCCGCGCCGCATCGTGCACGAGCACCCAGTCGCTGGGCGCGGCGCGACCCGCGAGCGCGGCAAGTCCACGCCGGACGGACTGGCTGCGCTCCGCACCGCCCTGCACCGTCTCGAGCCGAGCCGAGCTTCGCTGCGCGATGCGCGCCCAGTGCTCATCGCCCGCGGCGAGCGCCACGACCATGCCTGTGCAGCGCGGATCGCGGGTGAACGGATCGAGCGCCCACTCGATCACGGCGCGGCCGAGGATCTCGGCGTACTGCTTGGGCACGCGATCGCCGAACCGGCTCCCGCTTCCGGCGGCCGGCATGACGAGCCAGTAGTGCATGGCGGCGAGTCCGGTCGCTCAGCGCGCCGCGGTCTGCGTCGAGGCGCCGCTCGGGCTCGAGGCGCGCGGCACGACCTGATAGAAGGTCTCGTTCGGTCCGATCATGCCGAGCTCGCTGCGGGCGCGCTCCTCGAGCGCGGCCGTTCCATTCTTGAGGTCGTGCACCTCCGCGGCGAGGCGGCGATTGCGCTCCTCGAGCTGATCGTTCTGCGCTCGCTGGGCCGCGACGGCCGCTTTGAGCGGGGGAAGCGCGCGCACGCCGTTGTCGGAGATCCAAAGCCGATACTGCAAGAGCACCAGGACGATCAACAGCGCGCCGGCGAGCCACTTCATACGCGGTGAAGCCTAGCAGACCGGCGGCCGGCGGGCGTAGCGGCTGCCCGAGCGGGACCCGGCCGCCGCGCACCTGCGCTCACAGGAGCGACTCCTCGAGCGGGGCCGATTTGACGGCCCGATCGAGCGCCTTGAGCGTCGCGAGCAGCGGCTCCATGCGCGCGAGCGGCCAGGCGTTCGGCCCGTCCGACAGCGCCTGAGCCGGGTTCGGATGCGTCTCCATGAACAGGCCGGCGACGCCCGCGGCGACCGCGGCCCGTGCGAGAACCGGCACGAACTCGCGCTGCCCTCCGGAGCTCGCGCCCTGTCCGCCCGGCAGCTGCACCGAGTGAGTGGCATCGAACACGACGGGGCAGCCGGTCTCACGCATGATCGAGAGCGAGCGCATGTCGGAGACGAGGTTCTGGTATCCGAAGGAGAACCCGCGCTCGCACACGAGGATGCCGTCGTTGCCGGTCGAGCGCGCCTTCTCGACGACGTTCCTCATCTCCCACGGAGAGAGGAACTGGCCCTTCTTGATGTTGACGGGCTTGCCCTGCGAGGCGACGCTCACGATGAAATTCGTTTGGCGGCACAAGAACGCGGGCGTCTGCAACACGTCCACAACGGCGGCCACTTCGGCGATCGGCGTGTCCTCGTGCACGTCCGTGAGCACGGGCACACCCACCTCCTTGCGCACCCTCTCGAGTACGCGCAGCCCTGCCTCGATGCCCGGGCCGCGATAGCTCGCGCTGGAGGACCGGTTCGCCTTGTCGAAAGACGCCTTGAAGATGAAAGGGATGGAGAGCCTCCCCGTGATCTCCTTAAGAGTGCCCGCAATGTCCGTCGTGAGCGCCGCGCTCTCGATGACACAGGGGCCGGCGATGAGGAACAGCGGCCGGTCGAGACCTACCGGGTGTCCCGCGAGATTCATGCTCCGGCGGCCACGGGCAGCTGCGCAAGCCGCTGCGCGCGCGCCGCGCGCACAAAGGCGGTGAAGAGCGGATGCCCGTCGCGGGGCGTCGAGGTGAACTCGGGATGGAACTGCGTCGCGACGAACCAAGGGTGGGCCGGAAGCTCGATGATCTCGACCAGCCCGTCCCGCGAGAAGCCGGAGAACCTGAGGCCTGCCTGCCGGTAGCGGTCGAGATAGCGGTTGTTGAACTCGAACCGGTGGCGGTGGCGCTCGAGCACGGTGTCGCGGCCGTAAAGCTCGCGGACGCGCGTTCCAGGCGCGAGCAGCACCTCCTGGGCACCGAGCCGCATGGTGCCGCCCTTGCTGGAGGCCTCGTCGCGCTGCTGCGAGCCGTGCGCGTCGTCCTGCCACTCCGTAATCAGCGCGATGACGGGATGGGGCGTCGCCTTGTTGAACTCCGTGCTGTTCGCCTCGGCGAGGCCGAGCACATGGCGGCCGTACTCGATGATGGCGATCTGCATTCCGAGGCACAGGCCGAGATAGGGAATGCGGCTCTCGCGCGCGAACCGCACGGCCTGGATCTTGCCCTCGACGCCCCGCTCTCCGAAGCCCCCCGGCACCAGAATCGCATCCATGCCCTCGAGCGCGCCCGTGCCGTGCTGCTCGATGTCCGTCGATTCGATGTAGTGAACGTTGACGCGGGTCCGCGATTTGAGGCCCGCGTGCGTCAGCGCCTCGTTGAGCGAGATGTAGGAGTCGCGGATCTGCACATACTTGCCGACCATCGCGATGTCGACATGCCCATCGGGGTTCGCCTTGCTGCTCACGACCTGGCGCCACTCGGCGAGGTCGGTCGGCGGGACATCGAGCCGCAGCTTGTCCACGATGATCTCATCGAGTCGCTGCTCGTGAAGAAGGATCGGGATCTGATAGATGTTGTCCGCGTCCACCGCCGAGATCACCGCGCGCTCCTCGACGTTCGTGAAGAGCGCGATCTTGCGCCGCTGCTCCTCCGGCAGCGCCTGGCGGCAGCGGCAGAGCAGCACATCGGGCTGAATGCCGATCCCGCGCAGCTCCTTCACGGAGTGCTGCGTGGGCTTGGTCTTGATCTCCCCGGCGCCGGAGCCGCCGACGATGGGCACGAGCGTGAGGTGCATGTAGACGCAGTTGCTGCGACCGAGCTCCACGCCGAGCTGGCGGATGGCCTCGAGGAACGGCAGGGACTCGATATCGCCGACGGTGCCGCCGATCTCGACCATGCAGACATCCGCCTCGTTCGCCCCGAGCTTGATGCTGCGCTTGATCTCGTCGGTAATATGTGGAATCACCTGCACCGTCGCGCCGAGATAGTCGCCACGCCGCTCCTTAGCGATGACGCGCTCGTAAATGCGTCCGGTCGTGAAGTTGCTGTTGCGCCCCGTGGTCGTGCGCACGAACCGCTCGTAATGTCCCAGATCCAGATCGGTCTCGGTGCCGTCCTGCGTGACGAACACCTCGCCGTGCTGGAAGGGGCTCATGGTGCCCGGATCCACGTTGATGTACGGATCGAGCTTGACCATGGCGACCTTGAGGCCCCGAGACTCGAGAATCGCGCCGAGCGAGGCGGATGCGATCCCCTTCCCCAACGAGGAAACGACACCGCCGGTAACGAATACAAAACGGCTCATGCGGGACTCGAGGGATCTCCGTCGGAATTCAAGAGAGCGGCTGGTGCCGCTGAATCGACGGGCCGACAGGTTAGCACATCGGCGTGTCAGGGGCGATGGCGCGTGTCGGGAGCGATGCCGCCTGTCAGGGGTGCCGCCTGTCAGGGGCGATGCCAGATGAGGCGGCCGCGCCGCCGCGACTCGGAGCCCGCCTGAATCCGCGCGTCCGCCCACAGATCGCCCGCGGCAAGCACCTGCTCGCCCGCGCAAAGCAGGGGAATCCGCCCGCGCTCCGCGTGCGCGACTCGAGCTTCTTGCAGCAGCGCCTTCAGCGTGCGGCTCGGGCCCCCGCGCCGCGGACGCAGGCGCTCGCCCCCGCGGCGCGCGCGGACGCTCACCGAGTCGGGCAATGCCTCGAGGTCGATCGGCCCGTGGCGATCCCGCACGAGCTCGAGCTTGCCGAGCCCCGGCGGAAGCTCCAGCACCGAGACGGCGCGCAACGGCCACACGAGCGTGCCGGGTAGACCGAGGGTGCCCGGTAAGCCGAGTGCACCGGATAAGCCGCGCGCGCCGGATAAGCCGCGCGCGCCGGGCGAGCGCCTCGAGGCCGCAGCGAGGCCGAGCAGATCGCCGTGCCGCTCCGCGACCGTTCCGCCCCAGGCGACCTGCGGATGGGCATCGGGACGCGCATCGAGCACCGGGCCTGCCAGCTCGTCGAGACGCCGCGTGTCGGGCAGCGGATGAGCCGAGCGGGCAATCCAGTAGCGCAGCGCGTTGCGCCGGCGCTCCGGAGCGAGCGCACGGAGACGCTTGACGCTGAGCGCCCCGCCGACCGCGGCGCGCTCCACATCGGCGCGTGCGAGCAGATCGAGCAGGCGCTGCGCTTCGGCCGCATGACGCGCCGTCCGCATCGCGGCGCGGCTCGCCGAAGGCCAGCGCGCCCGCAGCAGCGGGATGACGCGACGCCGCAGGTAGTTGCGGTCGCGGCGCTCATCCGCATTGGTGTCGTCCTCGACCCATTCGAGCCCGCGCGCGCGCGCCCAGGCCTCTATCTCGCCGCGCTCCATCGCGAGCAGCGGCCGCGCGAGGCGTCCGCGGCCGAACGGCGCGAGGGGCGGCATGGCCGCGATACCGGGCAGGCCCGCGCCGCGCAGCAGCTGTAGAAGCACCGTCTCCAGCTGATCATCCGCGTGCTGCGCGGTGAGCAGCACCTCGGAGGCGGCGAGCTCGCGCTCGAGGGCGCGATAGCGAGCCTCGCGCGCGGCGGCCTCGAGGGAGACACCCGGTGAACGATCGACGGTGACACGCAACACCGTCAGCGGAATGCGCAGCCGCTCGGCGACGGCTCGGCAATGCTCCGCCCAGCGGGGAGAGTCGGGATGCAGCCCATGATCGATGTGCACCGCTCGCAGGCCGGGCGACCGCCGTGCACCCGCCTCGCGCGTTGCGGATCGCGCACCCCCTCGCGCCGGGCTGAGCAGCGCAAGGGCCATGAGCAGCGCCGTTGAATCGAGGCCGCCGCTGAACGCGACACAGAGCGGCACGCGAGGATAATCGGGCAGGAGGGCAGCGAGGCTCTCCGCGACTTTGCGCTCGAACGTTGCGCGCCGCGCCGTCAGAGCGCCTCCGCTCCGCCGAGCGTCGCACACGGTTCCCCACGCGGCTTCGCACGCCGCCTCGCACGCGCCCTCACGTGCGGCTTCACGTGCGGCTTCACACGTGGCCTCATTCGCCGGCCTCCTCCGTATAGACGCCGAACGAGGCGATGCGGGAGCTGCGGCGCTCGCGCAGCTCCTCGGCGGAGAGCTTCTCGAGCTCCGCGAGGTGGCGGCTGATGCCGGCCTTCAAGGTCGCCGACATCGTCACGGGGTCTCGATGCGCACCGCCGAGCGGCTCCTCGAGCACCTCGTCGATCAGGCCGAGCTGGTAGAGGCGCTGCGCGGTGAGCCCCAGGGCCTCGGCCGCCGCCTCCTTCTTGTCCGTGCTCTTCCACAGGATCGAGGCGCAGGGCTCGGGAGAGATCACGGAGTAGGTGCTGTATTGAAGCATCATCAGGCGGTCGCACACGCCGATCGCGAGCGCGCCGCCCGAGCCGCCCTCCCCCGTGACCGCCGTGACGATCGGTACGCTCAGCACCGACATCTCGAACAGATTGCGCGCGATCGCCTCGGCCTGCCCGCGCTCCTCGCCGCCGATGCCGGGATAGGCGCCCGGGGTGTCGATGAGCGTGATGATCGGCAGGCGGAAGCGCTCGGCGAGCCTCATGAGGCGCAGGGCCTTGCGGTAGCCTTCGGGCTTCGGCATGCCGTAATTGCGGCGCACGCGCTCCTTCGTGTCCCGTCCTTTCTGGTGGCCGACGATCATCACCACGCGATCGTCGAGCCGGGCGACACCGCCCACGATCGCAAGGTCATCCCCGTACATGCGGTCGCCGTGCAGCTCGTGGAACTCCTTGCACAGCGCGCTCACGTAATCGAGCGTGTACGGCCGCTGGGGGTGGCGCGCGAGCTGCGTGATCTGCCAGGGGCTCAAGTTGGCGAAGATGCTGATCGTCAGCTGCCGGCTCTTCGCCTGCAGCCGCGCGATCTCGTCGTTGATGTTCACCTCCGAGTCGGACCCGACGTGCCGCAACTCCTCGATCTTCGCTTCGAGCTCGGCGATCGGCTGCTCAAAATCAAGAAACGCGACGGCCATGTGACGGACTGGATCCCCTCGAGGTGAAGCAACGGAGGTTACGGGGGGGCGGCGGGGGCGTCCAGTCCCGCCTTACCTGGCCCCGGTGCCGAGCGACGCCACGGAGGGCGGAGGGCCGTAGAGGAGCTTCACGCCGCTGCGCCCGACGAGACCCTCCAGGTGGTCGATGAGCTCGCGCGACGGCCGCACGCGCCATTCGGACCCGAGGCTCAACACACAGCTCGCGCCGCCCGCGCGGTATTGAATGCCGACCGAGCAATGCCCGGTGCGCCAGGGTTCGAGGACGTCGGCCAGCCGCTGAATGAACGCTCCGGGGCTCCCTTCGTCAGGCCAGCGCAACAGCAGGCGCCGCAGCTGCTGCTCCCGCGCCTTGTAAAGATCCGTCACCCGGCGCGCCGCGAGGCGCCAGGAATCGCCGAACTCGTCGAAGCGCAGCGCGCCCTCGACGAGCACGAGCGTGTCCTTCGCGATGAGATCCCGGTGTTGCTGATAGACCTCATCGAAGAGCGTGACCTCGAGCCGCCCCGAGCGATCGTCGAGCACCACGCTCACTCTCGTTCCGCGCTTCCTCACCTCGTCGATCAGCCCGGCCACGGTCGCCGGACGACCGGCACTGAAGCCGCGGCCTCCCTCGGCGGCCGTGGGCGGCTTCTCGCTCACCAGATCGGCGATGCGGGCCGACACGAACCGCGGTAGATCGGCCTCGACCCGGTCGATGGGATGGCCCGTCAGATAGAGCCCGAGAGTCTCCCGCTCGCCGGCGAGCCGAATCTGCTCGCTCCAATCGGGAAGCGATGCAGGATCAGGAACGAGCGCCGCCTTCGCGGGCGACGCTGTCCGCGTGAGGGATGCTGCCTCCGCAGGCGATGCGGCCTTCGCGAGCGATGCCGACTTCGGAGGCGGTGCGGCACCCGCAAGCCGTGCGCGCTCGATAGGTTGCGCGAGACCGAAGAGATCGTCCTGTCCGGCCTCGACGGCCTTCGAGCTTTGATCGCCGAGCTGCATCGCGGCCGGCAGGCGGCTCATCAGCGTCGCCCGGTTGGCGCCGAAGGAGTCGAGGCTTCCCGAGCGGATCAGCGCCTCGAGCGCGCGGCGATTGAGCTTCTGCAGATCGAGCCGCCGGCAGAGATCGCTCAGGCTCGAGAAGGGGCCGCGCGCCTCCCGCTCGCGGATGAGCAACTCCACCGCGCCGAGCCCCACTCCCTTGATGGCGCCGAGACCGTAGAGAATCTTGCGCTCCCCCGCCACCGCGAACTCGTAGCGCGAGGTATTCACATCGGGCGGCACCACCTCGAGCTCGAGCTGCTTGCACTCCTCGATCATCGTGACCACCTTGTCGGTGTGGTCCATGTCCGCCGACAGCACGGCGGCCATGAACGCCGCGGGATAGTGCGTCTTCAGATACGCCGTCTGGTACGAGAGCAGCGCGTAGGCGGCGGAGTGCGACTTGTTGAAGCCGTAGCCCGCGAACTTCTCCATCAGATCGAAGATGTGCGCGGCCCGCTCCCGGCTCACCCCGCGCGTGACCGCACCCTCGACGAACCCCGAGCGCTGCTTCGCCATCTCCTCCGGCTTCTTCTTGCCCATGGCGCGGCGCAGGAGATCCGCGCCGCCCAGCGTGTAGCCGGCGAGCACCTGCGCGATCTGCATCACCTGCTCCTGGTAGAGGATGACGCCGTAGGTCGGAGCGAGCACGGGCTTCAAGCTCGGATGCAGGTAGTCGATCGGGCCGTCGATGTGGCCGTGCTTGCGGTTGATGAAGTCCTCGACCATGCCGGACTGCAGCGGGCCGGGCCGGAACAGGGCGTTGATCGCCACGATGTCCTCGAAGCGATCGGGCCTCAGGCGGCGGATGAGGTCCTTCATGCCGCGCGACTCGAGCTGGAAAACCGCCGTCGTGCGGCCGGACTTGAGCAAAGCGTAGGTCGCGGCGTCCTCCATGGGCAGCGCAGTCACGTCGAGCGCCGGCTCGCTCCGCTCGGCGCGCATCCGATTGATGGTCGCGACCGCCCGATCGATGATCGTGAGCGTGCGCAAGCCGAGGAAGTCGAACTTGACGAGCCCCGCGGCCTCCACGTCGTCCTTGTCGAACTGCGTGACGACGCCCCCGCCCTCCTCGCAGTAGAGCGGCGCAAAGTCCGTGAGCACCGAGGGCGCGATGACGACGCCGCCGGCGTGCGTCCCGGCGTTGCGCGTGAGGCCCTCGAGCGAGCGCGCCAAGTCGATGAGGTTCTTGATCTCCTCCTCGGAATCGTACAGGCGCTTGAGCTCGGGCTCCTTCGCGAGCGCATCGTCGAGCGTGATGCCGAGCTCGAACGGAATGAGCTTCGCGATGCGGTCTACGAACCCATAGCTCATGCCGAGGACGCGCCCGACATCGCGCACCACCGCCTTCGCCGCCATCGTCCCGTAGGTGATGATCTGGGAGACGCGCTCCTGCCCGTACTTTTGGGAAACGTAGTCGATGACGCGGTCGCGTCCATCCATGCAGAAGTCGATGTCGAAATCCGGCATCGACACGCGCTCGGGATTGAGGAAGCGCTCGAAGAGCAGCTCGTGCTCGATGGGATCGAGATCCGTGATCTCGAGGCAGTAGGCGACGAGCGAGCCGGCTCCCGAGCCGCGGCCGGGGCCGACCGGCACGCCGTTCGCCCGTGCCCAGCGGATGAAGTCCGCGACGATGAGGAAGTAGCCGGCGAAGCCCATCTTGCAGATCACATCGAGCTCGGTCGCGAGGCGCGCGGCGTACGACTGCGTGCCGCCGCTGTCGGTGCTGTTGCTGTTGCTGTTGCCGCCGCCGCCGACCTTCTCCGTGGCCCTGCCGGCGAGCCGCCGCGCGAGTCCGCGCTCGGCCTCCGCGCGCAGGAAATCGGCGGCGGTCACACCCGCCGGCACCGGATATTCCGGCAGTCGAGCCTCGCCGAGTGTCAGCGCGAGGCTGCAGCGCCGCGCGATCTCCACGGTGTTCGCGAGAGCCTCCGGCACGTCCGCGAACAGCTGCACCATCTCCGCCGGCGTGCGCAGGTACTGCTCGCGCGTGTAGCGGCGCGTGCGGCTCGGATCCGCCAGCAAGGCGCCATCGTGAATGCACACGCGGGCCTCGTGCGACTCGAAGTCCGCCGCCGCGAGAAATCGCACGTCGTTGGTCGCCACCACCGGCACGCCGCGACGTGCGCCGAGCATCACCGCCGAGGCGATGTAGGCCTCCTCCTCGGCGCGCCCGATGCGCTGCAGCTCGAGGTAGAACCGATCGCCGAACACATCGAGCCAGAAATCGAGCGCGCGCTCCGCCTCGTGCTCCCGCCCGTTGGCGAGGGCTCGGCCCACATCACCATCCGTGGCGCACGAGAGCGCGACCGTTCCCTCGAGCTCGGACGCCGTGAGCCAGCGGCGGTCGATCATGGGAGTGCCTCGCCGCTGGCCTTCGAGATACGCGCGGCTCACGAGGCGGGTCACGTTGCGGTAGCCCGCTTGCGTCTGGCACAGCAGGGCGATGCGCGAGCTTTGCTGGCGCTCGCCGCTTTCGGCGACCAGCAGATCGACGCCGACGATCGGCTTCACGCCGCAATCGAGCGCAGCGCGGTAGAACTTCATCATCGCGAAGAGGTTCGCCTGATCGGTGAGCGCAACGGCCGGCATGCTCGCCGCCGCCACCGCTTGCATGAGCGCGGGCACCCGCACGACGCTGTCGACGAGGGAGTACTCGGTATGCAGGCGCAGATGGACGAACGCTTGGGACATCGTGCGCATCAGTCGAACTCGGGATCCCAGGCGCATTTTACCGGCGAGAAGGAGCGCCGGTGTATCGGCGAAGGATCGCGCACGCGGAGCGCCTCGAGATGCGCGGGCGTCGCATATCCCTTGTGCGTCGCGAAGTCGAAGCCGGGATAGCACACATCGAGCCGCCGCATCATCGCGTCGCGGCAGGTCTTGGCGAGAATCGATGCGGCGCTGATCGCCGCGACGGTGCTGTCGCCGCCCACGATCGCCTCTACCGTGCACTCGAGGCGCAAGTCCGTGATGCACGGGGTGCAATTGCCGTCCACCCGCACGTGCGTCGGCGGAACGGGTAGAGCGAGCAACGCCCGGCGCATCGCGAGGAGCGTCGCCTGCAGGATATTGAGCTCGTCGATTTCCTCGCAGTCGGACCAGGCGACGGCCCACGCAGCGGCCCGCTCGCGGATGATCGGCGCGAGAGCCTCGCGCACCTCCGGTGCGAGAACCTTGGAGTCGGCGAGGCCGTGGATGCGGCGCCGAGGATCGAGGATCACCGCTGCGGCGACGACGGGACCTGCGAGCGGCCCACGACCGGCCTCATCGACCCCCGCGACACGCTCGAGCCGTCTCACGGCGGCGGTCCC
>JASHTA010000546.1 GCA_030040795.1 Gammaproteobacteria bacterium
TGTAGGCTTGCCTGTTGAGCGGCGAGCACACCACGCGCCACGGAGGGCTGCTTGCGAGGGCTATCCTATGAAACTACTGGCTGCAGTGAGTGTTGCGCTGACCGTCTTTCTCCTGGCGTGCAGCTCGACCGAGGCCGACTGGCAAAAGGCGAATTCCGCCAATACCGTCGCGGCTTATCAGGACTTTCTCAAGGAGCACCCGAACGGGCAGCACGCCGATGAGGCGCGCACCAAGATCCATTCGCTGCAGGACGAGCAGGCGTGGACGGACGCCACGAACACCAACACCGAGGCGGGCTTCCAGAACTACGTGAAGGGCCAGCCGAACGGCTCGCACGTGCAGGAAGCGCAGGACAAGATCACCGGCTTCGAGCGCGCCGCCGCCTGGCAGACGGCCTCGGCGGACGGATCCGCGGCCGCGCTGCAGGCCTTCCTCGAGAAGTATCCGTCCGGACCGGAGGCGGATCAGGCCAAGGCGCAGCTGCAGAAGCTCAACAGCCAGTATCGCGTGCAGCTCGCCGGCTCTTATCGCAGCGCGAAGCTGGCCGAGCGGGCCGGCAAGCGGCTGAAAGCCAAATATGGCGATCTACTGCACGACGTCGTCGTCATTCCACCCGCGGCGGGATCCAAGTCCAGCCACCTGCAGTCGGCACCGATGAGCGAGGATGAGGCCAATACCGCTTGCGCGAAGCTGAAGAAAGCACATCAGCATTGCGAAGTCGTCAAAAGCTGACGCTGGGCCAAGCTGACGCTGGACTAACCTGACGCTGGGCCAAGCTGACGCTGAGTTAGCGGCGGCTAGACCGCCGCGAAGCTGCGCGCGGCGGCGGTCCACTGCGGCGCTGCGGCCAGCGCGTCCGGAACCTGCTCGGGCTCGGAGACCACCTGCCACATCTGCAGGTGCCGCTCGTCCATGAAGCGCTCCTCCACCGCGCGGGAGAGCAGATCGATCAGCGGATCAAAGAAGGCGCGCGTGTTCACGAGCACGATGGGATTGAGGTAGAGCCCAAGCCGCTTGAGCGTGAGGGCCTCGAGAAGCTCCTCGAGCGTGCCCGATCCGCCCGGTAGGGCGACCGCCGCCTGGCTGCGAGCGAGCATGAGGTGCTTGCGCGTACGCATGTCCTCGACCAGCTGCAGCTCCGTGAGCCCCTTGTGTCCCCACTCGAGATCCGCCATGAATCGGGGCAGGACGCCCACGACATGGCCGCCCTTGCTCAGCGCACCGTCGGCGAGAGCGCCCATCGAGCCGGCGCCCCCTCCTCCATAGACGATGCCGAAGCCTTGCTCGGCGAGCGTCGCGCCGAGCCGAGCCGCCGCATCCCGATACTCCGGGTGCGAGCTGCGGCTCGATGCGCAGTAGACGCAGACGGCGCGCGCGGGCCCTTCCTGCACGACTCCCGGATCGGCCGGGCTCATGTCCGATCGGCCCCTCCTCTCGACATTGGTCTCCCGGATCGTGCGAGCACGTCGCGCAGGTCGCGAATGGCGGGAAAGATCTCGTTGTTCCAGTCCGCGCCCTGCGCATCGTGAGCTCTCTGCTCGTACTCGACGATGTCCTGATCCTCGCGAAAGATGTTGTCGGTGAACCAGACGACGAAGGGCCAGACCGCGTGGATCAGCCCTGGAATCGGCGGCTTCTTCACCGAGAGGTATCCGAAGGTGCGATTGCTCCGCTGCTCGCCGTCGAGCGGCGTGTAGCACAGCCACACATCCAGCACCGGGTCCTGGCTCGCGTCGATGTCGCGTCCGACCCAGACTCTCAGGCTCTGCGACGGGTAGTCCGTGCGGATGCGCATGTGATCGGAGAAATGCTTCGCCGGCTGCTTGCGCTTACGTATCAAGTCGACGATGACGCGCTCTCCGACCGACGGCTTCCCCTCGGTGCGGCTGAAGGTGTACTCGACCTGCGCCCAGTGCTCGCCATGCTGCCGCCCGATGCATCTTGCGCGGATCGAGCCCATCTGCTTGCGGTGCATGAACTGGTGGTTCATGTCGAAGAGATTCTCGTGCATGAACGTGTAGTGGCACGCGACCTCGCGGTTGAGCCGCCGGGTCTTGTAGTCCTTGCGCTGGGAAGAGCCGAGCGGGCCGGGCAACCGGTTCTCCGCCAGGACCGGGTCGCCCGGAAAGATGAAAATGAGGCCATCGATCTCCCGCGCCGGATAGCTCCTCACTCCGTTCGGGAGCCGCTCCTTGCCGAGGTAGGGCACATCCACGCACTGGCCGTCCCCATCGTAGGTCCAGCCGTGATAGTGGCACTTGAGCTCGTCGCCGCACACGACGCCGAGATGCAAGGGGACCTGGCGATGCGCGCAGCGATCCTCCAAAGCGAACACTTGGCCGGATCCGCCCCGGTACAGCACTACCGGCTGCCCGGCGAAGCGCCGGCCGAGCGCTCGACCCCGCTTGAGCTCATCCGACCAGGCGACGGGGTACCAGTAGTCGGGATGAGCACCTACGCAGCGCAGATCGAGCCCGCTGGCCGGGATCCCCGTGCGCAGAGGGGTTGGATTCGAAGCTTGATCCGACATCGGACGCTCCCAGGGCCCTTTCGCCGCAAGGGTACCGCTTCCCTGACGTTCACGCTCACCCTATTCGCTCGGGAAGCGCCTCGTCCCCGGCAAGCGCTTCATCCGGGACGCTCTATCATCCAAGAAGCGCCTCATCCCGTGCCCTGGATGATCGAGCCATCCGGGGCCCGCATCTCGTTCGGCCGCTCATCCGTGATCGGGTGCTTTGCCGCGAGAGCCTCGTCGACCTCGATGCCCCAGCCGGGCTTCTCGTTGATCCAGGCGTAGCCGTCGCGGACCTCGAGACAACCGTGGAAGATGTCCTGCACGAGCGGCGGGTAGCCGACATGCTCGTGGATGCCGAAGTTCTCTTGCGTCAGGTCGAGCGTCAGATTGGTCATGTGCCCCACCGGGGAGTTGGGAGCGCCGTGCCAGGCGAACTTCACCTCGAAGTTCTCGGCGAATGCGGCGATCTTGCGCGCGGCCGTGAAGCCCCCGATGTGGGACACGTGGTGGCGGATGTAGTCGATCTGGCGCTCCTCGACGAGCGGCCGCCACTCGTGCGGATTGTTCCACAGCTCGCCGATGGCGAGCGGCGTGGTGCACAGCTGGCGCACGATCCGGTAGTGCCCGGATTCCTCCGGCGCGAGCAGATCCTCGCAATAGAATAGTTTGAACGGCTCGACATCCTTGCCGAACTGCACCGCCCGGATGCTGTCGAGGGATGAGTGCACGTCGACGCCGAGCCCGATCTCCGGAGGCATCTCCTTGCGGAACGCCTCGAACGCCGCGAGAACCTTGCGGATCTCCTTGTCGCGATCGTAGGCCCTCGACCCATCCTCGAACTGAGGCTGGCCGTAGAGATTGCTCACTGCGCCGTCGCGGATGAACATGGCGACCAGAAGGTACCGGCAGCCCGTCGCAACGGCCTTTCTCGAGTTTTCGACGAGCTCCCGGCCGGGGTCCTTCGATCCCATGCCGACGTGCAGGTAGATATCGGCCGCGTCGCGGCACTTGCCTCCGACCAGCTGATAGACCGGCATGCCCGCTTGCCGGCCTTTGATGTCCCACAGCGCATCGCAAACGCCGCCGATCGCGGCGTTGAGCACGGTGTCGTTCTTGTAGTACGAGCTCATGTAGCAGAGCTGCCAGATCTGCTCGATCCGGTCCGTCGTGCGGCCCATCACGAGGGGCTTCAGGTACTGATCGACGGCCGCAGCGACGAGCCGCGCACGCCCGCCGGGAAACGTGGCCGTCGCGCAGCCGTAGCCGTAGAGACCGGACTGATCGGTCGTGACCTTCACGACCGTCGAGTCGTTGATGCCTCCGCCCCCGACCTGGATCACCTTCACGTCCCTGATGCGCGGCGCAGGCATGCCGCGCGTGGCGCGCTCGACGGCCGCCCGAGCCGCCTGCTCCTTCGGCGAGGCTGCGGCGCGAGCCGCCGAGCCTCTGAAAAGATTGGCGATCGCCGCCCCGCCGCCGAGCATGGCCCATTTCAGAATCGTCCGGCGACCCTCCGTCTCCTCGGCGCGCCCCTCCGTTTCCGCGCTGCCATCGCTAGCCGTTTTCATGTGCGCCTCGTGGGATTGACGAATCGCTGCCGCCGCAGCGCCCGCCGCGGCCCGGCTCATCGTAGGCTTGCCCCCACGCCCGCACAACAAACCGCGCGCACAAACCGCGCGCCTCGCGGATGCGAGCTCTTGTCCCCCCGGCCGCCCGGCGGATAATCTCGCCAGGATCCTCTCACCGCGTCACCGCCGAATCGGCGCCAGCGAGCGTGGCCATGGCCGACTTCTCGAGAATGCCGCAGGCTGTCGGCTACTACAGCCCCGCCCGGTTCAGCGCGGAGGTGCTCGACTGCGAGGTGACCGGCACCGTGCCCGCCGAGCTCGACGGCGCCTTCTACCGGATGCACGCCGATTGGCTCTATCCGCCGAAGTTCAGCGACGAGGCGAGCCTGTCGGCCGACGGGTACATGAGCCTGTTCCGCTTCAAGGAGGGCATCGTCGACTATCGCGGACGCTACGTGCGTACCGACCGCTTCTCGCGACAGCTCGCCGCCCGGCGGCAACTCTATGGCTACTACCGCAACCCCTACACCGACGACCCCGAGGTCCGCAACGTCGACAATCCCGGCGAGCGCACCACGGCGAACACCACGCCCGTCGTTCTCGGCGGAAAGCTGTATGCGACGAAGGAGGACGGGCTCCCGTATCAGCTCGACCCCAATACGCTCGAGACGCTGAGGCAGGAGGATTTCGGCGGCCAATGGCCGAGCCAGACGTTCACCGCGCACCCCAAGCTCGATCCGCGAACGGGCGAGCTCATCGCCTACGGCTACGAGGCGAGCGGACTTGCGGCGCGCGATGTCCTGCTCTGCACCTTCGACCGGACAGGCGCGATCAAGAGCTCCCTGCGCTTCGAGGTGCCGTACGCGACGATGCTGCACGACATCGCCATCACCGAGCAGCACGTGATCATCCCGGGCAGCTCCCTCGTCACGAGCCTCGAGCGCCTGCGGGAAGGCAAGATCCACTGGGGTTGGGACCGCACGAAGGAGAGCTATTACGGCATCGTCCCGCGGGGCGGCGATGCGCGGGAGATCCGCTGGTTTCGCGGACCCGAGCGCTCGATCGTGCACACGGCCAATGCCTGGTCTGAGGGCCGCAAGATCCATCTCGACCTGCCCATGGCCGACGGCAATACCTGGCCTTTCTTTCCGGACACTCGGGGCGGCTCGTTCGAGATGCACGCCAACACGATCCGCCGCCTCACCTTCGATCTCGACTCGGAGGACGACCGCTGCCGCGAGCAAGTCCTGTTCCCCCGCGAGGTCACGAGCTTCACGCGGATCGACGACCGGTTCATCACGCGCCCGCATCGATACATCTATGTCCAGTTCGCCGACCGCGGCCGGCCCTTTCGCGGCCGCCTGCCCGACGACCCGCGCGCGCAGCCCGTCAACTCGCTCGCGCGCTTCGATCTGCAGAGCGGGGCGATGGTGTCCTTCTTCGCGGGCGAGGCCCACGTCGTGCAAGAGCCCTGCTTCATCCCGCGCTCCGCCGGCAGCCCGGAGGGCGATGGCTATCTGCTCGCCACCGTTCACAACCTCGCCGACATGCGCGCGGAGCTCGCCGTTGTCGACGCCGTGTCGATGATGGAGCTCGCGCGGGTCATTCTGCCGTTCCGCAATCCGATGCAGGTCCATGGCACCTGGGCCACGACGCGGGATCTTCCGCTCGCTTGAGACGCCTCATCATGCGTGAGATACCCCACTTCATCGCAGGCGCCGCCTCGCCGGGACACGGCGAGCGCTTCACACCGGTCTACGATCCCGTGTCGGGCACGCCGCAGGCTCGGGTGCCTCTCGGCTCGCACGAGGAGGTCGACCGTGCCGTACGAGCCGCGGCGGCAGCCCAACCGTCCTGGGCGGCCGTCAACCCGCAGCGGCGCGCGCGCGTGCTGTTCGAGTTCAAGCGGCTCGTCGAGAGCCGCCTGCACGAGCTCGCGGAGCTGCTCTCGAGCGAGCATGGAAAGCTGCTCGCCGACAGCCGGGGAGATATCGAGCGTGGCCTCGACGTGATCGAATTCGCCTGCGGCATCCCGCATTTGTTGAAAGGGGAATATTCGGAAGGGGCAGGTCCCGGGATCGATGTGTATTCCCTGCGCCAGCCGCTGGGCGTGGTGGCCGGCATCACGCCGTTCAACTTTCCTGCGATGATCCCGATGTGGATGTTCGGCCCCGCCATCGCCTGCGGCAATGCCTTCATTCTCAAGCCGTCGGAGAAAGACCCTTCCGTCGCCGTCCGTCTCGCCGAGCTGATGATGGAGGCCGGTGCGCCCGCGGGTGTTCTCAATGTGGTGCAGGGCGCGAAGGCGGCGGTCGACGCCCTCATCACCCATCCCCTCATCCAGGCGGTGAGCTTCGTAGGCTCGTCGGAGGTCGCCGAGCGCGTCTACAGCTGCGCGACGGCGCTCGGCAAGCGCGTGCAGGCGATGGGCGGCGCGAAGAACCACGGGATCGTGCTGCCCGATGCCGATCTGGATCGGGCAGTGCGCGACATCACGGGCGCCGCGTTCGGCTCGGCTGGCGAGCGTTGCATGGCCCTTCCCGTCGTGGTCCCGGTCGGCGAGGAAACCGCGGAGGCGCTGCGGGCACGGCTCGTCGCAGCCCTGCGCGATCTTCGAGTCGGCGTTCCGGCCGATCCGCAAGCGGACTATGGCCCTCTCGTGAGCGCCGAGCATCGCGAGCGTGTGCTGCGCTACATCCAGATGGGGGTGGACGAGGGCGCGGAGCTCGTCGTCGATGGCCGCGGCCTCGAGCCTCAAGGAGCCGCCGCAGGGTACTTCCTCGGTCCGACGCTCTTCGATCGCGTGACACCGCCGATGCGCAGCTACCGGGAGGAGATTTTCGGTCCGGTTCTGCAGATCGTCCGCGCCGCAACCTTCGAGGAAGCCCTCGCGCTGCCTTCCGGGCACCCCTACGGAAACGGTGCGTCGATCTTCACGCGCAGCGGCAGCGCCGCGCGGGAGTTCGCGGCGCGCGTGGGCGTCGGGATGGTCGGCATCAATGTCCCGATTCCTGTGCCCGTCGCCTATCACTCCTTCGGCGGCTGGAAGCGCTCCGCATTCGGCGATGCGAACCAGCACGGCATGGACGGCGTGCGCTTCTTCACGCGCACCAAGACGGTCACCGCGCGCTGGCCGCAGGGGCGGCCCGGACCCACCGACGATCAGCAGTCATTTGTCATGCCGGTGACCTGAGGCCCTATCTGCGGTGCACTGGTCGCGGTGTACCGGCCGCGGCTCACCGGCTGCTGCTCACCGGCTGCGGCGCACCCCGCGGCGGGCCGGCCACGGTATGAACTCTCGCGGCATTTGCGTTACATTACGGCGGCGAGCGCGCCCCACACGGCGGCCGCCTGAGGGAGAACAACAATGTCGCGAGTTGCCCGTTGCCGCGTGCTCGGCCGCCGACTCCTCATGGCCGCGACGCTCGGAGTCGTTGCGTCCCTCGCCCACGCCCAAACCCCGGGCACTGCGTTCAAGATCGGAGTCATCGGCACGGGCCGGATCGGCGGCGCGCTCGCCGCATACTGGGTCAAGGCGGGCCATGAGGTGTTCGTCTCCTCGCGCCACCCTGAAGAGCTCAAAGCGCTCGTGGCGCGCCTCGGACCCCGGGCGCACGCCGGCACGCCGCGCGAGGCCGCTGCATTCGGCTCCGTCATCCTCGTGTCCGTGCCTTACGCCGCGATGCCTCAACTCGGCGCGGACCTGCGCAAGGAGCTCGCGGGCAAGGTCATCCTCGACACGAGCAACCCCTCGGAGCGCCGCGACGGCCCGATGGCGCTCGACGCCCAGAAAAAAGGAGCGGGCATCGCGACGGCCGAGTTCCTGCACAACCGGCGCATCGTGCGCGCGTTCAATTGCATTCCCGCCGCCACCCTCGCGAACGACGGCGATCGCAAGCCCGAGCGCATCGCGATCCCCATCGGGGGAGACGATCCGCAGGCTTTGAAAATCGCCGAGCAGCTCGTGCGGGAGACGGGGTTCGATCCCGTGGTGGTCGGATCCCTCGCGCGCACGCGCGAGTTCGACCTCGGGCAGCCCCTCGCAACCGGCCGGCTCACGGCGGCCGAGCTGAGGAGCAGGCTCGCAACGAACTGAGCAAGCCGCCGCGCGCTGCGTGTCACCGCTACTTCGAGGGGCAAGCCGTGAGGAAGAGGGGGGAGTCGTGAGGAAACCCACATTGCACGCATTACTGGCCCTGCTGGCCGGCTCGCTCGCGCTGCCGGCCGCGATGGCTCAGCTCCCGGTCGGCCCCGCGCAGCCTGCGGGATCGGGCGTGCAGTCCGGCTCGGACGCCCGCGAGCCCCTCATCCGCGCGCTGTGCAATCTTCCACCGCCCCCGGCACGTCCTCGCCGGCCCTTCAATTTCCGGCCGCGGCCCACGGGCCCCTTCCCGTACGCCGTCAAGGCGATCCCGGGCGTGGTCGCCGCCGGCGCGCAGTGGAAGCTCATCTGGGTCCACAACGGCAACAATGCGGACGGCATGGTCGCCCAGCCCGACGGGAGCGTGCTCGCCGGCCAGAATGACAGCAGCTCCGTCGTCCGGATCGCGCCGGACGGACACTCGTCCGTCGTCTACGTGGACACGGATACGGGCGGCGCGCTGGCGATGAACAAGCTGGGCCAGCTGTTCATCTCCGAGCGATCCATCGTCCCCTCGGTCTGGGAGCTCGCGCCGGAGCGCAAGCTCATCGTCGATTCGTACCAGGGCAAGCCGCTCGAATGCCAGGGTCCGGGCGTCATGGATGCCGTGGTGGCGCTGCATAACGGCGGCATCTATTTCGGCTACGCGGGCATGTACTACGCAAGCCCGAGCGGCCAGGTGACCAAAGTCTTCGATAAGGACGTGAACGACGCGGTCCTGAGTCCCGATGAGACCAAGCTGTACATGGGCAGCGGCGGTGACCTTTACGTCGCGGACGTGGGTCCCGACGGACTGCTGAGCAACACCCACGTGCTCGCAAAGATCCCGGGCGGAGGCAACGACGGTGGCGCAGTCGATGCGGAGGGGCGCATCTACATGCCGGGCTATCCGGGCGTACGAGTATTCGCGCCCGACGGCAAGTATCTCGGCACCATTCCCGCGCCCCGGAATCTCATCGACGTGGTGTTCGCCGGCCCGGGCAAGAAGACGCTGTTCGCCGTGGCCTACGTGCTGAATCCCGGCACGCGCGGCTTCGACGAGGTCTACACCCTGCCGATGATCGCCCAGGGTTACCTGGATCGCGGCAAATAGTCAGTTCGGCACGTAAGCGTACATGAGGCTCATGTACGCGCCGGCGAGGAAGCGGGACGGGTCGCCGAGCTCCGCCTCGTACTTCTTGAGCGGATGAGCCGCGACCACGTCGTCCGGGCCAAAGCCCTTGTTCAAGTAGACGAACAGCTGCTTGAAGAGGTCCTGATAGATGTCGCGCCGGCGGGCGATCTCCGCACCCGTCACCAGCTGGCCGTTCGCGGGCACGATGCGCGTGTCGGGCTTGGTGACGGACGCGAGCACCTCGTAGGCGTTCACCAATCCGCCGGCCCATGCGCCGTTGCGGATATCGATGACGGGCCAGCGGTCGGCGAGCACCGGACCGCCTGCGACCAGCAGGTTCCGCTCCGGAAAGTGGACGTAGAGATCGCCGTC
>JASHTA010000547.1 GCA_030040795.1 Gammaproteobacteria bacterium
AGCAGCACCGGAAAGGCGGTCTCATCGAGCTGCAGGCCGGTCCAGTAGCTCTTGCCGCCGAGCCATTGATTCTGATTCCAGTGGCCGTCGGTTTGCTGAGTCGCGATGAGATACCGCAAGGTGTTGCGCGCTTCCCAGACGGCCCCGAGAGCCAGCAAGGCGCCGGCGCACTCGACGAGGTCGCGCGGCCACACGAGGTGATAGCCGCCGATCTCATCGCGCGTGTTGCCCCACGGAACGCTCAAGCTCGCCACCATCGTTCCGGGATACGTCTTGTCCTGATGCGCACGCAGCACCATCGCGGAGATCGCGAGCTCGCGCTCGATCGCGGGCGGCACGTGGGGCCGATGCGTGCGATGCGGGTCGCAGCGGGTACGCCATTCCCTCCAGTCGTCGACCAGGCGGGACCAGTTGCGCTCGAAGGGCTCGAGGAGCGCGGTGACCGCGAGGGTCGCCGCCGACTCCCGGCTCGATGCGAGGGCGAGCGCGAGAGTGGCGCTGCGGGGAAGCTCTCCCATCAATGCGACGTTGCCAGGGCCCGCGCTCGAGTGCTCCCAGGTCATGGCTCCGTTGCGAGAGAAGTCCTGCCAGCCGTCGCTTTGTCCCACGTAGCCCGCGCTCGCCCGCCCCCAGGCATCGCGCTGCTGCGCATCCACCGCAGCGAGCGCAAGCGCGAACGGTCCCTGCTCCGCCCACAGCATTCGGCGCCCGCGGCAGCTCGCGACCTCCGCGAGGTTGTCGTGGCCCGTTCCGCCGAGGTGCGGCGCAAGCAAGGCATAGGGCTTGAGATCCTCATCGCCGGTGAGCTCGAGGCGCAGAAGCAGCGCATCGCGGTGGACGCACGGCGCGATGCGCAGCGTCAGCTCGAAGCGGGGATGGCGGTGCACGATGGTGACGGCCGGCGTACCGTCCGCCGCGGCGGTGAGCGTGTGCTCCTCGAGCCGCTTCACTTCCACCCAGAAGCCGCGGCCGTCCGCGACGAGAAATCCGAGATCCCTGATCTGGGGAATGTCGACACGGGGGTAGTAGACCTCGTTCAGGATGCCGCCGCCGATGGTGAACCACACGCGCGAGGCTCCAAGCGAGCAGCCGACCATCTCCTTCGCGCTGCTGCACCAGGTCGGCAGGATGCCGGGCGCGCCCGGTGCCTGCGCGGGCTGCGGTGAGCTCACGCCGTCCATCCCGGCTCGAGCCACAGCTTGAACGCGCCGACGAACGCGTTGGCATTGTCACCGAGCGCTGCACTCTTCGGCAGGCGCTCGATCAGCCGCGCGTTGCCTCCTCCGAGCACCACGTATTCCACCTCGAAGGCCGCTCTCAACCGCTCGGTCACGTCGCACACGGCGCGCTCCCACTTCTTGCGTCCGAGCCGGCGCAGGCCCTTCTTGCCGAGATAGTCCTCATAAGTCCTTCCCTTCTTGTACGGCAGGTGCGCGAGCTCGGTCGCCTCCACCATGTGATCGAGAATCAACGCCGTTCCGAGTCCGGTGCCGAGGCCGAGGAAGAGCATTCTGCCGCCGTGATAGCTCCCGATGGCCTGCATCGCCGCGTCGTTGATCAGGCGCACGGGGCGGCCGAACGCCTTGCGAAAGTCGAAGCCGACCCAGCCGTGGCCGAGATTGCGGGGCTCGACGAACGGCTGCCCGTGCAACACGACGCCGGGATAGCCCATGCCGATCACGTCGTAGCGCCAGCCGCTCGCGAGCTCGCGCACGGCGCGAACCATCTGGCGGGGCGTCATTTTCGGACCGGAGGGAGCCTTGCGCTCCTCCTTCTGTCCATGCAAGAGGACCTTGACGTGCGTGCCGCCGAGATCGATCGCGAGGATTCGGGACCGGTGAGACGTGCGAGCCATGGCGATCAGCCCCCGCCCGCCGGGGTCGCCGATGTGCCGGAGCCCGCGGCAGCCGCCGAGTCGGCGTTCCGGCCGTGCTTCGCGTAGCTCTCCTGCGCGCGCTGGATGAGGTAGGCGCGCACCGCGGCCTGCTGCTCGCCGCTCAGCGCCGTTTTGAAGGACACCATCCCCTCGGCCTCGAGCGCGCCGCCGTTGACCACGGCGTTCCAGAACTCCTCGCTGCTCAGCGCCGCGCTGTAGCGCAGATCCGGCACCAACCCGCCCGAGACGGCATCGTCGCCATGGCACGAGCCACAGCGGCGCGCGTAATACTGCGCGCCCTGCGCAGCGAGCGCGGCGCTCACGTGCTCGGCCGGGGGCGGCGGGATGCTGATCGGCTGCGGCGACACGGCGGGCAGCCGGTCCGTCGCATCGAGCGCGAAGGTGAGCACGCGGCTGCGATTGACTTGGCGCCCCGACTTGAAGGAGAGCACGCCGGTCGCCAGCGGGAAGATGCCACCCCACCCGGCGAGCACGGTCACGTATTGCTTGCCCGCGACGGAGAACGCCATGGGCGCGGCGATGATCCCCGTCTGGGCCGGGAACGACCAGAGCTTCGCGCCGTCGCTCGCGCGGTACGCGACGAACTCTCCGGCCGCATTGCCCTCGAACACGAGATTGCCCGCCGTGGAGAGGATGCCGCCATTCCACGGGCCTTTGAGCGTCACGCGCCAGACCTCCCGCTGAGCGACGGGGTCCCACGCCGAGAGATAACCCTTGAGCCCCGCGAGCGCCTGCGCGCGGGCCTTGGGATCATCCGGCAGGCTCGTATCGGCCTGATCGATCCCCATGTTGGTTGCGAGCGCCTGCGGCTTGAACTCCCGATCGAGGAGATACGGAAACGGCAGCTCCTGCGCCGGGATGTACACGAGACCGGTCACGGGGCTGAAGCTCATCGGCTGCCAGTTGTGTCCACCGCCGGCGCCGGGCTCTCCGACCCAGACTTTTCCGGTCCGATCGTAGAGCGCCTGCGGATTCACCTCGGGGCGTCCGGTCTTGAGGTCGATGCCGCGCGACCAGTTGACCGGCACGTAATGCTTCGCGGAGAGGAGCCGGCCGCTCGCCCGATCGAGCACGTAGAAGTAGCCGTTCTTGTTCGCCTGCATGATCACTTTGCGCGGGCGGCCGTCGATCATGAGCGTTGCGAGCGTCGGGGTCTGGTCGGAGTCGTAGTCCCACATGTCCCCGGGGGTGGTTTGATAATGCCACGCGTATCGGCCCGTCGAGGCATGGACGGCAACGATGGACGCGGAATACAGGCCGTCGGCGCGCTCGCCGTTCGGCATGCGTCCCCAGGGCTGGATGTTGCCGGTCCCGAAGTACAGCAGATCGAGATCGGGGTCGTAGGAGAACGCGTTCCACACCGTCGCGCCGCCGCCGCTCCTCCACCAGCCCGGCGGCCAGGTCTCGGCCGCGCGCGCGAGCGCGGGACTCTCGAATCCCTCGGCCGGGTTGCCGGGAACGGTGTAGAAGCGCCAGAGAAGCTTGCCCGTCACGGCATCGTAGGCGCTCACGTAACCGCGTACGCCGTATTCCGCTCCCCCATTGCCGATGACGATGCGGCCCGCGACCGCGAGCGGAGCGCCGGTGATGGTGTACGGACGGCGGCCATCGACGGTCCGCACGGACCAGATCGGCTTGCCCGTGCGCGCATCGAGCGAGATCAGCCGGCCGTCGAGCGTCGCGACATAGACGCGGCCTCTCCAAACCGCGACACCGCGATTGACGACGTCGCAGCAGGCATAGAAGGCGGTCTTGCCGGGCACCTTTGGATCGAACTGCCAGAGGAGCCGTCCAGTCGCGGCAGCGAACGCCTGAACCTTGCTCCACGCGCTGGTCGTATACATCACACCGTCTACGACGACGGGCGTCGCTTCTTGACCGCGGTGGGTATCGAGATCGTAGTGCCAGGCGAGCCCGAGGCGTCCGACATTGCGGTCATTGATGCTCGTCAGCGGACTGAACCACGTGTCCGAGTAGTCGTGTCCGGTGGTGAGCCAATTCCGAGGCTCGGAGCTCGCGTGCGTCAGCCGCGAGGCCGTGACTGCTGCCGGTTGAACGCTCGAGGCCTCGGCGCCGAGCGCCGTTGCCGCAGCAAGCGCACCCCCGGCAGCCAGTCCCGTTGTGGCGCGGAGCACGCTCGTCGCGCCGAGCACCGCAAGGATCGGAAACGTCCGCGAGCGTCTCACTCTCTCCCCCGCATCAGGCCTCGCCTGTCAAAAGCGGCTATTTTAGGCGGCTGAGCGAGCGTAGGCGAGAACGGTCACGGTTCTGTGTTCGCCTTGGGGTCATCCGGCCGGTTCCACCACCCACCGCCGAGCGCCTGGAACAGCGCCGCCGTGTCTCCGAGCCGCGCGGCCTGGGCCTGCACTCGTGCAATGACCGCCTGTTGATACGCTTGCTGCGCGGTGAGCGCCGCAAGCCCGTTGGCATATCCCGCCTCGAACTGCTTGCGCGAGATGCCCAGCGCCACCTCGGCGGCCCGCTCGACGGCCACGGCCGACTTCAGGGCGTCGGCATCCGAGTAAAGCGCGTGCAGGGTGTCGGCGACATTCTGGAAGGCCGCCAGCACGGTACTGCGATACTGCGCGGCCGCCTCCGCGAGGGCACGCTCCGCCGCACGTTGCCGGTGGCGCAGCGTACCGGCATCGAAGAGCGGCTGCGATGCTCCGCCGATCACGTCCCAAAAGGTACCCGAGCCCCAGAACATCTGCGTGATGTTCGTCGCCTGGCCGCCGAGGGCGGCCGTGAGAGAGAACTGCGGCAAGCGATTCGCCACCGCGACTCCCACGAGCGCGCTCGCCGAGCGGACCTGCTCCTCCGCGGCCCGAACGTCGGGACGCTGCTCGATGAGCCTCGAGGGCAGGGAGAGCGGCAGCCGCTCGGGCAAGTGAAGCGCAGCGAGCGTGAAAGTCTCCGGCACATCGTGATCCGGCGCGTTGCCGGCCAGCACGCGGATGAGGTCGCGGGTTTGCTCGAGCTGGCGAGTGAGCGGCGGCAGCAGCGCCCGCGCCTGAGCGAGCGCCAGCTCCTGCTGCGCCACGTCGAGCCGTGCGGCGTACCCCGCCCGATGCTGATCGCGTACGATTTGAAGCGCGTGCTCGCCATCGTGAATGATCGTTTGGACCGCGGCGATCTGCGCACGCGTGGAAGCCTCCTGCAGCGCCGCCGCGACCACGTTGGAGGCCAGCGTCACATAGGCGGCTTCGAGCTGGAAGTGCGCCGCATCGGCCTGGGCCTGCAGCGACTCGACCTGCCGGCGGTTGGCGCCAAAGGCGTCCGGAACGAAACCGACCGTCAATTGGGCGGTATGGAAGTTGTACGTGACGGGTTGCGCGGGACCCGGCGGCGCGATGTTCTCGCCGTTGCCCTGGATGCCCGGAGCGCTCGAGGCCGCCGTGTTGCCCGAGAGCTTCGCGCGCTCGGCCTGGTAGCTTGCCTGCACGGTCGGGTAGAAGTAGCCGCGCTGGGCATAGACGCTCTCCTCAGCCTCTTTCAGCGCCGCGACCGCCGCGTCGATCGTCGGATTCGCCGCGAAGGCACGCTCGATCAGTTCGTTGAGCGCCGGCGAGCGATAGAGCGTCCACCACTGCGCCGAGATCGAGCGCGCGGTGCTGAAGGTCTGAGCGGCACCGGCTGCGCCCGGTACCGAAGCCGTCACCGGCGGTAAAGGTCTCGGCGCGTAGCGGCTCGCAGGTGGTGTCGCCGGACGCTGGTAATGCGGCCCGACGACGCAGCCTGCGAGGAGCGCCAGCGCCGCGACGCCGACCCCCATCCCCGATAGTGACGCCCGGATCCTCATGAGGACTCCTCGCTCCGCGGCGGCACGCTCTGCCCGAGGAGCGCCATCTTCAGCACCGGTACTACGAGCAGCAGCATGACCGATCCGAAAAACATGCCGCCGACGATCACGGTGGCGAGCGGCCGCTGCACCTCGCTGCCGATACCCGTCGAGACGGCCGCGGGCAGCAGCCCGATCCCGGCAGCGAGGCTCATCATGAGGAGCGGACGCATGAGTCCCGAGGCGGCCTGGAACATCGCCTCGTGCGGTCCGAGCCCCCGCCGCCGCGTGCGGTTGTAGTGGGTGAGCAGCAGAATGCCGATCATCACCGAGACGCCGAACAGCGAGATGAAGCCGATGGCCGCCGAGATGCTGAAGTCGCGTCCCGTGAGGTACAGGCCAAGCACTCCACCGGCCACCGCAAACGGGATTCCCGTGAGTGACAGCAGACACTCCCGCAGAGAGTTGAAGAGGCTGTAGAGCAAGCCCAGGATCAGCACCAGGCTCACCGGGACGATCACCTCGAGACGCCGCTGCGCGTCCTTGAGCTCTCCATACTCGCCGGACCATTCCATCCGATAGCCGGGTGGCAGCCGGACGTGGCTCGCGATCCGGGCCTGCGCCTCCGAGACGGCTCCACCCAGATCCCGATCCCGGACGCTGAACTTGACGGGAATGAAGCGCTCCCCGCCTTCGTGATAGATCCACGACGCGCCGGTCGTGAGATCGATGCTCGCAAGATCCTTGAGCGGCACGTACCCGACGGTATCGTTGCCGGTCTGATAACTCACCTCGAGATTGCGGATCTTCTCGATGCTGTCTCGATAGGGCTGCTGGTAGCGGACGACGAGATCGAACTGCCGGTCGCCCTCGAGCACCTGGGAGGCTACCGTGCCGCCGAGCGCCGCCTGGATGACCGTGTTCACATCGCCCGTGTTGAGCCCGTAACGCGCGGCCTTGACGCGATCGATGCGAATGTCGAGGTCGGGCTGCCCGAGGACGGGAAAGATGCCGAGGTCGGTGATCCCTCGCACCTCGGCCATTTGATCGCGCACCCGCCCCGCGAGAGCCGTGAGCGTCTCGAGGCTCGGACCGATGATCTTGACCGAGTTCTCGCCCTTGACGCCCGACATCGCCTCCTCGATGTTGTCCTGGATGTACTGCGAGAAGTTGAACGAGACGCCCGGCAAGGCGGCCTGGAACTTCGCGAGGATCCGATCGATGAGCTCGTCCTTGGTGAGGCCCGCTGGCCACTCGCTCGGAGGCTTGAGCGGTACGTCGAGCTCGACGTTCGAGAACGGCGAGGCATCGCTGCCATCGTCGGGGCGGCCATGCTGCGAGATGACCGTCACCACTTCCGGGAATTGCAGGAGGATCTCGCGCATCGTGCGCGTTGCCGCCGTGCCATCCTCGAGCGACAGCGTGATCGGCAGCTCCGCGCGGATCCACAGATTGCCCTCATCGAGATGCGGCAGAAACTCGCTCCCCAGCCGCGTCCAGCAGAAGGCCGCCACCGCGAGAAAGACGACCCCCACGCCGATCACGAGCCGGCGGTGAGAGAGCGAGTAGCGCAGCGCCGAGTCGTATGCGCGATGCAGCCCGCGAACAATGATCGTCTCCTTCTCTTTCACCTGCGCCGGGAGGACCAGCGAGGCGAGCACCGGCGTCACGGTGAATGTCGCGACGAGCGCGCCGGCAAGGGCGTAGGCATAGGTCCTTGCCATGGGCCCGAAGATCGCGCCCTCGACACCTTGCATGGTGAAGAGCGGCACGAAGGCCGCGACGATGATGAGCACGGAGAAGAGCACCGCGCGATCGACCTGGACGACGCTCACGAGGATGAGCCGCAGCCGATCCGTCCAGCCGCGCACCGGCGCGGACGGCCCTCCCGGCTGCGTCGGGTCCCTCCCCCACGCTCCCGCGGCCAGCCGGTCGAGCAGAACCTGGCGCTCCTCGTGCGGCCGCTGCAGGTTCCGGAAAATGTTCTCCATCACGATCACCGCCGAGTCGACGATGATCCCGAAGTCGACCGCCCCCAGGGAGAGGAGGTTTGCGCTCTCCCCACGCACCACGAGGATGATCACCGCGAGGAGCAACGCGAAAGGAATCGTGAGCCCGACGATGACGGCGCTGCGCAGATCGCCCAGGAATATCCACTGAATGAGGAACACGAGCAGGCATCCAAAGAGGAGATTGTGCAGTACCGTGTGCGTGGTGAGCCCGACCAGCTCGCCGCGGTTGTAGAACGGCACGACTTTCACGCCCGCGGGCAGGCTCCCGTCGTGGTTCATCTTGTGGATCGCCGCCTCGACCTGGGGCAGCACCCGTCCGGTCTGAAAGGTTCGACCCAGTACGACGATGCCGAAGACCACGTCATCTTCCTTGTCGCGCCCCGCGATGCCGAGCCTTGGCCGATTGCCGACCTTCACGGTCGCGACGTCTTTGATGAGCACCGGCACGCTGTCCTGCTGTGTCAAGACGACGTTCTCGATGTCGCCGACTTGGTAGCCCTGATCGAGGCTCTCATCGCCGCCGTCATCGATGAGCCCGATGCCGCGGATGTTGACCGACTGCTGGCCGAGCGTGATGTCCCGTGCCCCGACGTTGATGTTGGCATCGCCGAGGGCGCTGATGAGCTGCGGAACCGTGAGTCCGTACGAGCGGAGCTTGCGCGGATCCACGTCGACCTCGAACGTCTTGGTCGGCCCGCCCCAGCTGTTGACCGCGACGATGCCGTGGATCTGCAGCAGGCGGCGCCGGATGATCCAGTCTTGGACGGTGCGCAGGTTCGCGATCCCGAAATGCGGCGGCCCGACCACCTGATAGCGCATGATCTCGCCCGTGCCGCTGTTCTGCTGCACGCCGGCCGTGACGCCATTCGGCAGAGTGACGTTCTGCTGTAACGCGATCACGGTCTGGGCGTAGGCGAAGTGGTAATCGACGCCGTAATTGAAGACCACGCGCACGAACGACAGGCCGTAGAAGGAGGTCGAGCGGATCACATCGATCCCGGGGACCGTATACAAGCCGTTCTCGATCGGGATCGTGTAGTAGCGCTCCATCTCGAGCGCCGAGAGGCCCGGAGACTGTGCGGTGATCTCGAGCACCACCGGGGACGGGTTGGGATAGGCCTCGACGTCGAGCGCCCGAAAGGCGAAGACGCCTGCGCCGGCGAAGAGCAGCAGTCCGAAGATGACGATCGCCCGGCGGCTCAGGCAAAAGGATATGAGGGCGCTCAGCATGCGGGTCGGCGGGCGGAATCAGTCGGGCGAAATCAGTCGCTCGGCATCGCGTTGACCATGTTGTCGAGGAAGAGGGCTCCGTCGCCGACGACGAGCTCTCCGGGCTGCAGACCCGAGAGGACCTGCACCTCGCCGTCTTCCCGCAGCCCCGTTTTGATGACTCGCTGAGTGAAGCGCCTGCGGTCGGCCGTCACCCAGGCCGTCAAGGTTCCATCGCCCTCGCGCACGACGCCGTTGGCCGGGATGGAGAGGGCCCGTACGGGCGGACGCAGCTCGATCGTGATCGTCGCGAGCATGCCGGGACTGAGCTCGCGCTTCGGATCGGCGACTTCGCAGCGGACGGTCTGCCGGTGCAGATTCGGATCCACCGTCGCGTAGATCCTGTAGACCGATCCCTTGAAGATCTGATCCGGATAGGCCGAAACGGCGACCCGGACCGGCTGGTGCGGGTGAACGTCAGCGATGTCGGACTCGAAGACGTTGGCCTCGACCCATCGCGCGCTACCCGGCGCGGCGCGCGCCGCTTCGACCTTGCCCGTCGCGATCGTCCGATCGATCTGAGCATCGCTCTTGCCGAGGGCGTGAAGGGCGACCCGCGCGGCGGCGAGCGCCGCCGCCGCAGTCTGCTCGTCCGACGTCGCCTGCTCGAGCTCGCGCGCCGAGACGCCCTCGGCGCCGTAGAGCAGCTGCGCGCGGCTCAGCTCCTTACGGTTCAGCGCGAGAGTCGCCGCCGCGCCGAGCAGGGCGGACTCCGCCTGGACGATGGCGGGATCCTCGGTGAAGGCGACACTGCCGAGCTCGGTCTTCTCGATGGGAAAGCTGTACATCCCCGCCGGCGCAACCCGGATGGCGTCCACCTGGCTTTGCGACAACTCCACGGACGGCGGCTCTGCGGCATTGGAAGCTGCGCGAAGCGGCAGCGGCGCGCTCTCGGAAGTTCGAGCACACCCGCAAAGACCGGCAGCCCAGGCAAGTAGCACAGCCATCGCCGCTCCGGAGGTGCTCGACCTCCGGTCCGAAGGGCGGAAATGACTCATATCCCGCCACGATAATCGTCGAAGGTTTCGCGACGCTTACATGGCCCGCGAAGGCGGATGAGTACTCGGAAGACTCGGGGAGCGGCCCGTTACGCCGCTCGCGGCTCGCTTGCCTTGATCTCCCGCGCTCGAGGGTACTCGCCCAGCACCGCCGTGAAGATGACGGCGACGAACGTGGCGGCGGCTCCGCACAGCAGAAGCGCCGTATAGGAGGAGAACACATCGTAGCTGTAGCCGGCGAAATAAGAGCCCGCTGCGCCCGCTATGCTGAAGAGCGCGAACAGACTCGCGTAGATCCGCCCGAGCGCCGCGTGCCCGAAGTATTGAACGCAGAAATACCCGAGCGCATCGAACTCCAGCCCAAGACCGATCCCGAAGGATATGAGAGTCAGTGCAGCGACCGTCTCGCTCGGAGCGACCGCGAGGCTCAAAAAGCCGGCGGCCGGGCAGATGAGCAGCGCCGCGGCGACGAAGGGCGCGTGGAAGCGGTCGAGCAGATATCCCGTCCCGAGCCGGGCAACGATCACGGCGAGGCCCAGGAGCGAGGCCAGATTGCCGGCGCTTTGCCTTGCAACGCCCCGGTCCACCAGGAGCGGGACGATCTGCGAGACGGTGCCGTTCAGCGCAAGACCGAGCAGCACGGTCGCGACCGCGAGCTTCCAGAATGTGGCATTACGCAAGCATTGGCGGAAAGTCTTGCTGTGCGAGTCGGCCGCGGGATACGCGGGCGCCGGATACGGGGTCGCCGAGTGTGCGGCCGCCGGTTGCGCCGGCTCACCGTGCTCGAGCGGCAGCACCCCGTCAGGATAAGAGTTGACGTCCGCGGGATTGTTGCGCACGACGAAATAGATCACGGGGGCGACGAGGAACAAGTTGATGAGACCCAAGACGAGGAAGGCATCGCGCCAGCCGCCCCTCGCGATGATCCAGCTGACGAGCGGAGGCAGGATCAGCGCGCCGAGGCCGGCGCCGGAGACGCCAAGCGCGAGAGCCAGGCCCTTCTTTCTCTCGAACCAGCTGACGAGCAGGCGGACATAGTTGACGGACGTGGTGCCGCAGCCGAGTCCCGCGAGCAGCACCATTCCCCCGTAGAACAGCCAGATGTCCCGGTCGAGGAAGTAAAAGAGGCAGAGCATGCCGCCGAAGAGGATCGTTGAGATCAGCGTCGGGTTTCTCACCCCTTTCCTGTCGATGAGGATGCCCATGAGCGGCGCGGTGAGCGTCGCAGTGGTGTGCGCCAAAGTCATGCCGAAGGAGATTCCGCCTCGGCTCCAGCCGAATGCGTGGGCGAGCGGCAGCGTGAAGACGCTGAACGCGTAGATCGTCGTGCCGACGTGTCCGAAGCAGATGCCGAGCGCGGAAGCCGCGATGATGTACCACCCGTAGAAGATCTTCCGCGCGGTGGCGCTCATGGGCGGTGGGCGACTGGAATGGCCTCCATCGCAAGTCCTTAATTTGCAATACTTATCATTTAGTAAGTGTGCTGAGTATCACCCGGGCTCATTGGGGTGTCAACCCGATGGAGGCATCGATCCGACGGCCGGCGCGGATTCTCGGCGTCGGGCCCATCCATTTGCGCTTGCGGCGCGCGTGCCCTAGTCTTCGCCCAGAGCGCAGGCGATTGATGCACGCGCCGCCGCTCGGCTGCAGGTCGACGAAAAATAAGGTGTACGAGCGAAAAATGGAACGATCCAAAGTCATCTGGCAAAGGCCGGGCTTCCTCATCCGCCGCCTCCAGCAGATTCAGGTCGCGGCATTCCTCAGCGAGTGCGCCGAGGTCGACATCACGCCCGTGCAGTGGGGCATCTTGACGATCGTCTCCGAGAATCCCGGTGTCGGGCAGATCGAGATATCCGAGGAGCTGGGACTCGATCGCTCCAACGTGGCGAACGTGGTGGACCGCCTCACCAACCGGGGATTGCTGCGTCAGAGGATGAGCCCCCGCGACCGGCGCAAGAAGGACATCACCCTCACCAAGGCGGCCGAGAGAGTGATCGAGCAAGTGGAAGCGGGCGCTTTGCGCGCGCAGCGCAAGATACTGAGCCCTCTCTCCGCGAGCGAGCGCGAGGTGTTCGTCAACCTGCTCACGCGCCTGGTGAAGGAGAACAATCACCTCGGGCGCGCGTTGCTGCGGCTCACTTGACCGAGGCCGCGGCCGGGGTCCCGATCACGCGCATCACGCCACGGCCCTTAGACGACGTTCAGCTCTCGGGGCGTCGCGAGGAGATTCTCCGCCCCGTTGTCGGTCACCACGACAGAGTCGCCCAGCACGAAGTAGCCGGCAAGTGGGGTGAACGTGTTCGGGTGCACCACCAGTACGGTGTTCTTCTCCAGCACCGTCTCCACGCCCTCCAGAACGAGGACCTCATCGAGATACAGCCCCATGCAATGCCCGCGCACGCGCGTGTACTCCGCGCTGCAGTACTCTCCGAGACCGCGCCGCCGAAACACCTCGTTCTCGGCTCGAGCCACATCGTGAGCGGTCACGCCCGGCTTGATGACTTCCAGTCCTGCGGCCACAGCCTCATTGAAGAGCTCGAAGGACTCCCTTTGCTTGGCGGAAGGCGGACCGAGCACCAAGGTGCGGCAAATCTGAGTCCAGTAGCCCTCGAACTGCGGCGTCAATTCCGTGCGGACCAGATCGCCCTTCTCGAGCCGCCTGTCCGACGGCGGCGTCATGCCTCGAACATCGCTGCCGCCCGAGGCGATCAGCATGAAATTGTCCTCTGCTCCTTCCGCGCGCAGACGGGCCTCGACCTCGGCGACGATCTCGAACTCGCACGCGCCCGAGCGGCATGCCTCCTGGAATGCCCGCCAGGATTTGTCGCAGATAGCGCCGGCGCGGCGCATCCGCTCGACCTCGAGGTCGCTCTTGACCAGGCGCACCGTGTCCATGAGAGCGCTGGCGCTCACGAGCTCGACATTCGGCAGCAAAGCCGCGAGCTGCCGCGCGACGCCGACCGGCACGAACTCTGTGCCGGCCACGCCGACGCGCCCTTTCTTCAAGTCCATGCGCACGCGGTCGGCGACTTCGGCGACATCGGGGAACGCAATGCTGCGCACGTCGCTGACGAAACCGGCGAGCTTCACCGCACGTGCGTCGGCAGCCGAGCAGGTGAAGGCCGTCGCGGGGCCCGACAGCGGCAGGTAGGCGAACGCGGCGCTCGAGTCCAGCGCCGCGTCGGTGAGATAGCGGACATTCTCACGCCTCCAGGCCGGCGCGAACGCGATGAGCGCGTCCAATCCCGCCGTTGCGAGGGCACTCCGTATCCGGCCGGCGCGCCACTGCATCTCCGCGGCGGGCGGCGTACTCGACTTGCTCTGCATCATGC
>JASHTA010000066.1 GCA_030040795.1 Gammaproteobacteria bacterium
GGCGGCGGACCCGCGGCGCGTTGCTGTTGCGCAAGAGTGGGCGCTGCGGCGCAGGCCAGCAGCACGGCGAAAAGTGCTTTCCTCATCATGTTTTTCCCCCTCGTCTCTTGAATTTCCCGTGCGAAGGTCAGCGGACGTCCTGAATGTCCTCGGACATCGCCTGCTCATAGGTGGACCAGCCTGACGGCATGCCGAACGGCGCCCTCTGGAACATGGCCTCGATGCGGCGGATCTTGCCGTTCTCGATCTTGAACAGCTCGCCCAGCTGCCACGTCCAGTTGATGCTGCGATGGTCGAAGAAGGCGAAGGCGAAGACGATGCCGCGCTCGCGGTCCACGGCGACAAAGCGGCGGTCGCGAATGCGGCTCACGACGCCCTTGAGGGCCTTCTCGAACTGCTCCTTGCAGCCCATGCGCCTGGGCGCGGAGGGGTCCTTGGGGCCGGCCGTGATGATGCCGTTCTCATGGCGCAGGCAATCGTCGGTGAATGGATAGTAGCCCTTGCCGTCATTGGGGGCCATGCCGGTGAAATAGTAGTTGGCGGTGCGGATCAGGTCCGCGCGGCTCATCCGCTCGGCCGGCGGGATCACCTCAGCAAAGATCGGGTCCGGCGCGCCCATCGCCTCGACCGCCTCGCCTGTCGGCCGGAAGCGCGGGGGCGCCGCTGCCGTGGCAGCGCCGAGCTGCACATCGGGGCGAAGGGCAAGCTGCTCGATCTCGGTGATCTTGCCCTTGCGGATCTTCAGGCGCAGCACGAGGCCGACCATGGTCGGTTTGGCGGGCCCCTGCGTCGAGGCGCGGCCGGCGATCTGCACGGTGCCGAAGAAGGCGACCTGCTGTGTCTCGATGTCCGGCACATAGAATTTGTAGTGGCCGATGCCGGTCATGTCGTACCACAGGCCCTCGCCGCCCAGCGGCAGGTGAATGCCGTTCTCGGTGAACTTGACCTCGCGGGCAAACAGCGCCGGATCGACGTTGTGCGCCTTCATGGCTTCGAGATAATTGTTCACCCAGCCTTCCAGGCAGGCGCGCTGACAGGGATTGGCCATCGGGTCGGGCGGCGCGGTCGCCGATTGCGCCGATGCGGGCGCGGTCATCAATGTGGCGGCAGCCAGCGTGGCGGCGGTCAAAACGGACCGGACGAAATTCTTCATAGCATTCCCCCCTCTCTTCAAAACGATGACTTGACCGGTTTGTTGGCGCGCAGTATCCGCTGCCCGATCGCCAATGATCAACACACCCGCGGCGTCCTCATTTGTAAGCTGCTGACTCATCGATCGAGGGGAATCGGTCGATAGAATTCATCGAGGAGATCAGCGCAGCGTCCGCGCGGCGGTTGGTCGAGCCGACGCGAATGTAGGTGCCGAATAGCGCCCGGCGCTCAGTGGTGCGAATGGCGCTCGAACAGACGGCAGTAGATGCAGCCCGCCAAGGGCTCGCTCTCGACCCAGAACGAACGCACCCAGGGCCGCGGGTGTCCTGCGGCCGCATGCTCCATCGCCTGGTTCGCCAAGTCGTGCTCCGTCATCTCGAGCGGATGGGCGCCTTGGAGAATCTCCTTCGCGCGCATGACCTCGAGCAAGCCGCGCGGATGAACGGTGACCGCCGCGCCTCCTCGCTCGATGAGCTCGGCGATCCGCTCCGCACAGGGGCGCTCGTCCGCGCCGCAGTAGAGCATGTGGAAGTGCCGCACGAACATGTCGTGCGCCGAGCCGGCCGGCGCGAACGCTGCGCGGCCCGGCTCGCAGCCGGCAGTGAGATCCACTCGATCGGTCGGGAAGCCGTCGCGGACGAGGTCCGTCCGTACACGATCCGCTGCCCGGTACTCGACGAACATCGCGGTCATCACGGCGCTCATATCCCCTCCCCGCCATTGGGCACTATCAGGGGTGAAGCCCGGCCAGTCGCGGCCAAGCGTAGTCCTTTAGGCGAAAACGGCAAGGGCCGGCGTGCACCGAGCGGTGAAGGGCTTGAGCGCGAGGGTTGCCGCGCGGTGATTTGCGCGCGATAGCATATGACGACCCGGGGGTTCGAGCCTGCCCGGGTTGCGAGCGTACACTCCAGTTGGGAAGCTCAGAGCGCCGAATGACACCTCCGAAGCGCGAAACCGCAGCGACACCGCCAGCTGCACCAAGTATGCGCCGGCGGCGTGGCCGGCTCTTCGTCATCTCTGCCCCCTCGGGCGCTGGCAAGACGTCCCTCGTGAAGGCGCTGCTTGCGCGCGAGCCCGCTCTGCGAGTCTCCATCTCGCACACCACACGCAAGCCGCGACCCCACGAGTTGGATGGCCGGGAATACTTCTTCGTCTCGATCGAGCAGTTCCGCGACCTCGCCGCGCGCGGCGCGTTCCTCGAGCACGCGCAGGTCTTCGACAATTGTTACGGCACGGGCCGGGAGACCGTCGAGCGGCTTCTCGCGGCGGGAACCGACGTGGTGCTGGAGATCGATTGGCAGGGCGCACGGCAGGTGCGCGCGGCCCTGCCCGAGTGCATCACGATCTTCATCCTTCCGCCGTCGCGCCATGCATTGAAGGAGCGGCTCACGCAGCGGCAGACCGACTCCGTGGAGGTCATCGCGCGGCGCCTTCGCGATGCGGTGGACGACATGCGCCACTGGAGCGAATTCGACTATGTCGTGGTGAATGACCGCTTCGATGACGCGGTGAACGACCTCGTCGCCATCCTCGCCGGCCGCGGCGAGCCCCTGCGCAAGGACCGCGAGTCGATCCGCCCGTTGCTGCGCGAGCTGCTCGGCGAAGGCTGACCAGAGGCTGACCGCGACTCGCTTGCGCCCCGCGACCGACCGGGTTGCCGCCCCGCCGTTAGAACCGGTAGTCGAAGTTGACGCCGTAGGTTCGCGGCGGCGCCCGCCAGAGAAAGCCGCCCGGTGAGAACTCCGCGTTGTAGATCGTGTTGGTCAGGTTCTTGGACCACGCCGTGACGGTCCACTTGTCTGCCTGCAATCCGAGACGCAGATCGACGAGCGGAACGGGATTGCGCGAGGTGGAATCGTAGGGATCCCACCACGTGCGCCCGATGTCGTTGAAGTCGAGCCGCACCGTGCCCGTGAGTCCGTCGGAGAGGGGCTGGCGGAATTGAAAGCCGGTGTTGATCGTGTCCCGCGACACGAGCGGCGCCTGGTTGCCGAGAACGGTCGGATCGGCCATCTTGGTGATGTAGCTGTCCGTGTAGCCGTAACCCGCATAAACGTCGAGCTGGCTCGTGACGTGGCCGGTGAGCTGGATCTCCGCGCCCTTGTACGTCGCGTTGAGATTGCCGAGATTCTGCGTCGAGTCGGCGGCGAGGTAGACGAAGAAATAGCCGTTCTGCGAGTGCGTGTGGTACACGTCGGCGTCGATGTCGAGCCGCCGATCGAAGAGCTCGCCCTTGGCGCCGACCTCGTACGTGTCGTCGATCTCCGCGTTGAAGAGGTCGCTCACGCCGAGAATGTGGCTCGCCTGAGCGACCGCGCCGACGCCGGTCTGATTGAAGCCGCCGCTGCGAAAGCCGCGGCTCCAGTCGGTGTAGAGCGTCCACTCGTCGTTGGGCTTGTAACGCAGCGTTCCCTTCGGCTGCCAGGCGCTCCAGGTGTGGCTGCGCACCTCGCCCGTATAGGCGGCGGTCGTTGGCAGGAACGCGGTCGGGGTGTCGGTCGTGTTCTGCCGGTCGTCGGAATCGTAGCGGAGCGCGGCATCGAACTCCCATTGCTTCGTGAAGTCGTACGTCGCATCGCCGAACCCGGCCCAGGCGTTGTTGTTCTGGGTGTCCGCCAGGAACGTGACGTTCGAGTAATTCGCGAGCGGATCCGTCGGATCGAACCGCGGCGAGTAGTAGACGGGAAAGACGCCTGTCCCCCGGTCGACCATGTTCCCCGTGGAGATGAAGCGATCGGTGTGGACGAAGTAGGCGCCCGCGATCCACGAGAATCCGTCGAATGGGTTCGCGGTATACCGCAGCTCCTCGCTCCAGGTCCTCACCCAGATGAACTGGCTCTGGCTCTCGTCGAAGGGCCCGCCGATCGATGCGGGCGTCCCCGCCGTGTAGTACGCATAAACGATCGAGCTCAAGACGGGACGAAAGTCGTAGGCGTCGCCGTCGTCGATCTCGCGCGTCTCGTCATAGTCGCTGATCGAGGTGTACGTGCCGTAGCTCTGCTTCGAGTCGAGCTTCACGGCGATGTCCGTGATGTCGCGGTCGTCCATGCCCTCGTTGTTCACCTGGATGGGGCTCGTGGTGTTGTTCGCATCCGGCGCGATCTCCGGCGGAACGAGCGGCGCCGGGGGGGTGTACGGGACCGATGCCGGATTCGCCTCGTTGCCGCGCGGGATGACGAAGTAGTACGCGGTCGTCGCGACGTGATCCCGATAGACGCGCAGGTCCGCGTCGAAAGAGCTCGCCGGCTCCCACAGCAGCCGCAGTCTCCCCGAGTAGTCGCGGTAGGGGTCGGCGTCCCGGTCGAGATAGACGTTCTGGAGGTAGCCCTCGGTGTTGTAGAAGTTGACCGACGCACGGTATCGCAGCGTGCCGTCGGAATCGATTGGGCCGCTCACCATCGCTTCCGCGCGCTCGGAGGGTCCGTTGCCGATACCCACGCGCGCAGCGCCCTCGAGCGTGCTGCTCGGATCGGGAGTCGTGATGATGATCGCCCCGCCGATGGCGTCGCGTCCGTAGAGGGCGCCTTGCGGGCCCTTCAGCACCTCGATCTGCTGGATGTCGAACAGCTCCTGATCGAACTCGTACGGATTCGTTTCCAGGACGCCATCCACCAGGACGGCGACCGAGGGCTCGCTGTTGCGCGCCTGGGAGATGCCGCGGATCGTGATGAAGGAGTTGCCGACGTTCTGCGTTTCCACCAGCGTCATGTTGGGAACCATCGCGATGAAATCGCGCGGAGCGGTGATGCCGGCGGATTGGATCGACTGAGCGGTGAAGACCGACTCGGTGATCGGAACGTCCTGGAAGTTCTCGGCGCGCTTGCGAGCCGTCACCACCACTTCCTGGAGCTGATCGCTCGAGGGTCCCTGCGTCGTGGACGGCGACCCCGGCCCCTCAGCGGAGGAAGAGGCTTGAGACCACGCCGGAAGGGAGGCCAAGCCCGTGATCCCGACCAGCACCGCACCCCAAATCCCCTGGCGCACCCATGAAACCATGGCACTCCCCTTTGCTTGTGCCGTGACGGACTGCAGAGCGTCTCTGTCCAGCCTTGTAAAGCCGGTTTTGGCTCGTTTTGGACGGAGCTGATTTGTTAAAAGAATGTTGACTTCCCGGCAGAGGGGCGTCAAGTCGCGCTCCCAGGCTCGATCGCAGGCGCCGGCCGCGCTCCATTGCCGGGCGAGTTGCAGCTGGCGGGAACGACACCTTTTTCGGTATATTGGACGATCTTCGCCGCCCATCGAGGGCGGCGCCCACTCCGAATTCGGCGAACCCATCCATGGCACGTATCACCGTCGAAGACTGCTTGCCCAACGTCGATAACCTCTTTCAGCTCGTGCTGCTCGCGGCGCAACGAGCGCGCCGGCTCGCGAACGGAGCCGAGCCGACCGTCGCGTGGGAGAACGACAAGCCGACGGTTGTTGCACTGCGGGAGATCGCCGAGGGCAACATCACCCCCGACATGCTGCGCGAGCCGGAGCCCGCACCGGAGCAGCAAGTCCTGCCCGAGGCGGAGTCCAACTTCCGCGCTCCCCAGTTCGGCCTCGGAGACTGAGCGTCTCGCGCGCGGAGACCGACCACCGACCCCTCCTATGGACTATGCGTCTTCGCTGCTGGGACTACTCCCCGGTGGAAGGCGCACTCCGGGGTTGAAAGAGCTGCTCGCCACCGTCGGCTCCTATCTGCCCCCCGAGCAAGTCGAGCGCGTTCGCGATGCCGCGGAGTTCGGCGCCTCCGCGCACAAGGGCCAGAAGCGCCTCTCGGGCGAGCCGTTCATCGCGCATCCCGTTGCGGCCGCCTCGATCCTCGCCGACCTGCATCTCGATGCGGACACGATCGTCGCGGCCATCCTGCACGATGTGATCGAGGACACACCGACGCCGAAGGATCAGCTCGCAGCGCGCTTCGGCGCGGACGTGGCGGAGCTCGTGGACGGCGTCACGAAGCTCGATCAGATCAAGTTCAAGAGCCGCGAGGAGGCGCAGGCGGAGAGCTTCCGCAAGATGCTGCTCGCGATGGTGCGCGACCTGCGTGTCGTGCTCGTGAAGCTCGCCGACCGCACTCACAACATGCGGACCATCGATGCCGTCTCGCCCGCGCGGCGGCGGGCGATCGCGCGCGAGACGCTCGACATCTACGCGCCGATCGCGGAGCGGCTCGGCCTGTACAGCCTCAAGCTCGAGCTGGAGGACCTCGGCTTCGGCGCGCTCTATCCGCAGCGCTATCGCGTGCTGGAGCGCGCGCTGAAGCGCGCGCGCGGCAACCAGAAGGAGTTCCTGAAGAAGATCGAGCAGCAGATCACCGCCGCCCTGATGAAGAGCGGCATCGCCGCCCGGGTCGAAACGCGCGAGAAGCACCTCTACAGCATCTACAAGAAGATGCGGCGCAAGCGCTCGACCCTCAACGAGATCATTGACGTGTACGGCCTGCGCATCGTCGTCGACACGGCCGACACCTGCTACCGCGCGCTCGGCAGCGTTCACAGCGTCTTCAAGCCCATGCCGGGGCGCTTCAAGGACTACATCGCCATCCCGCGCGTCAACGGCTACCAGTCGCTGCACACGACGCTCTTCGGCCCGAACGGCGTGCCGATCGAGGTGCAGATCCGTACCGACGACATGCATAGCGTCGCGGAGTCGGGCATCGCCGCGCACTGGCGATACAAGACGGGCGATGAAGTCGACTCCGCCCAGCACGAGCGCGCGCGGGAATGGCTGCGGCATCTGGTCGAGCTGCAGGAAGGAGGCAGCTCCGAGGAGTTCCTGGAAAGCGTCAAGGTCGACCTCTTTCCCGACAAGGTCTACGTGTTCACCCCGAGAGGCGAGATCCTGCGGCTGCCGAGCGGCTCGACGGTGGTCGACTTCGCGTACGCCGTGCATACGGACATCGGCAACCGCTGCGTCGCCGCCAAGGTGGACCGGCGGCTCACTCCGCTGCGCACGGTGCTGCGCAACGGCCAGACGGTGGAGATCATCACGGCCAAGGGCGCGATGCCGAATCCGTCCTGGGTCAACTTCGTCGTGAGCGCCAAGGCGCGCAGCGCCATCCGCCACTACCTGAAGAGCCTGCGCCGCACGGAGGCGATGGCTCTCGGGCAGCGGCTGCTCAATCAATCGCTCGGGGAGTTCCACCTCTCGATCGAGGAGATCAGCTCCGAGTCGATGCAGGCGGCCGTCGCCGAGCTCGGCATGAAGGACCTCGATGAGCTCTTCGAGAAGATCGGCCTCGGAGAGCGGCTCGCTCCGCTCGTCGCGCGGCGTCTGCTTCCCGCCGATCCCCAGGAAGCCGGCGCATCGAGCAGCTCGCCCGCGCCGCTCGCCGTGGCGGGCACCGAAGGGCTCCTCGTCTCCTACGCCCGATGCTGCTTCCCGATCCCGTACGACCCGATCTTCGCGTTCCTCTCGAGCGGCCGCGGCATCGTCATTCACCGCGAGACGTGCGTGAACGTCGAGGACTATCGCAAGCACCCGGAGAAGTGGCTGCCCGTGTCCTGGCAGGCCACGCCCGACCGCCTCTTCAGCTCGCAGATTCGCGTGGACGTCCCCAACCGCATGGGCGTGCTCGCCGGCGTCGCCGCGGCGATTGCCAGCACGGAGACCAATATCGATCACGTCTCGGTGGAGGAGCGCGACGTCGACACCTCCGCGCTCGTCTTCGAGCTGAAAGTGAAGGACCGCAAGCAGCTTGCGCGTATCATTCGCACGATCCGGCGCATGCCCGATGTGCTGCGCGTCGCGCGCACGATCGCCGCTCATTCCTCCACGAAGGCCCGCAAGCATGACTCGTGAGATCATTCAGACCGCGCGCGCGCCCCAGGCGATCGGCACGTACTCGCAAGCCGTTCGCGCCGGCAACACCGTCTATGTCTCGGGCCAGATTCCGCTCGATCCGGCGACGGGCCAGCTCGAGACGGGCGGCATCGAGGCCGAGATCCGGCGCGTCTTCGAGAATCTGAAGGCGATCGCGGAAGCGGCGGGCAGCTCGCTCGCGGGCGTCGCAAAGCTCACGATCTTTCTCACCGACCTCGCGCACTTCGCGAAGGTCAACGAGATCATGGCGACTTACTTCGCTGCGCCGTATCCGGCGCGAGCCGTGATCGGCGTTGCACAGCTGCCGCGCGGCGCGCGCGTCGAGATGGAGTGCATTCTCGCCCTTGGCTGAGGCTCTCGAAGCAGCGCCCGAGCAACGGCCGATCACCGCGTTGCGGGGCGTCGGCGCCGCGCTCGCCGAGCGGCTGCGCCGCCTCGGCGTCGAGCAAGTCCAGGACCTGCTGTTCGTGCTGCCTCAGCGCTATGAGGATCGCACGCGCATCGCCGCCATCGGCTCTCTCGTGCCAGGGACTCGCGCATCGGTCGAGGGAGAAGTGCAGCTCACGGAGGTCGCCTTCCGCGGCCGGCGGCAGCTGCTCTCGCGGATCTCCGACGGCTCAGGCTTCCTCACGCTGCGGTTCTTCCACTTCTCCGCCGCGCAGCAGAGCGGGCTCGCCCGCGGTACGCGGCTGCGCTGCTTCGGGGAGGTGCGGCGCGGCCCATTCGGACCGGAGATCATCCACCCGGAGTACCGCCGGGTGCTCGGGAGCGACGCACTCGAGGAAACGCTCACTCCGGTCTATCCGGCGACGGAAGGACTGACGCAAGGACGGCTGCGCGCGCTCATCGGCCAGGCATTGGACCCGCTCGAGACGGCCGGCGATCGGCAGGGGTCCGGCATCGTTGACTGGGTCCCGCCCGAATTGCTCTCGACGCTCGAGCTGCCCGCACTCGGCGAGGCGTTGCGCTATGTTCATCGGCCGCCGCGCTCGGCCCATCTCGATGAGCTGGCGAGGGGACGCCATCCGGCGCAGCGGCGGCTTGCGTTCGAGGAGCTGCTGGCCCACCACCTCTGTCTGAAGCTCCTCAAGCGCTCCGTTCAGTCGGACGAGGCGTGGCCGCTCGGCGATCCGGCGAGCCTCGCGGCGCGCTTGCTCGAGTCGCTGCCGTTCGCACTGACGGCCGCTCAGCGTCGAGCCTTCCGCGAGGTACATACGGATCTGCGGCAGAACCGTCCGATGGTGCGTCTGCTGCAAGGAGATGTCGGCTGCGGGAAGACCGTGGTCGCGGCGGCGGCCGTCGCGCTGGCAGTCGGCAGTGGGTGCCAGGCTGCTCTGATGGCGCCCACTGAGCTGCTGGCGGAGCAGCACTGGCGGAGCCTCTGCGACTGGTTTCAGCCGCTCGGCATTCCCGTGGCGCGGATCTCCGGGTCGGTGCCCGCGCGGACTCGGAGGAGCGCACTCGCCACAATTGCCTCGGGGGAGGTACCAATAGCCGTCGGAACGCACGCATTGTTTCAAGAAGGAATCAGTTTCGACCGGCTCGCCTTGATCATCGTCGATGAGCAGCATCGGTTCGGTGTGCAGCAGCGTCTCAAGCTGCAGGAGAAGGGACTCCGCGAAGGGCGCTTCCCGCATCAGCTCATCATGACTGCGACGCCGATTCCCCGAACGCTTGCCATGACGGCCTACGCCGACCTCGACATCTCCGTGATCGACGAGCTGCCGCCGGGTCGGACACCCGTGCAAACCGTGGTCATGCCGGAGCAGCGCAGGCAGCAGGTGGTCCAGCGCATCCTCGGCGCCTGCCGATCCGGAGCCCAGGCGTACTGGGTCTGTCCTCTGATCGATGAGTCCGAGGAGCTGCGTTACCAAGCCGTCGAGGAGACCGCGGCCGCGCTCGCCGAGGCGCTGCCCGACGTACGTGTCGGCCTGGTGCACGGACGGCAGCCGCCGGCCGAGAAGGAGCGGGCGATGGCCGCCTTCAAGAGCGGCAAGACTCAGCTGCTGGTCGCGACGACGGTGATCGAGGTCGGCGTCGACGTGCCGAACGCTACGCTCATGGTCATCGAGAACGCGGAGCATCTCGGCCTCGCGCAGCTGCACCAGCTCCGGGGACGAGTCGGCCGGGGCTCGGACGTGAGCACCTGCGTGCTCCTCTACCGGGCGCCGCTGTCGGCGCTCGCTCGCGAGCGGCTCAAGGCCATTCGCGAGACCGCCGACGGCTTCGAGATCGCGCGGCGCGACTTGACGCTCCGCGGACCGGGTGAGCTGCTCGGCACTCGGCAGACCGGTCTGGCGCAGCTGCGCGTCGCCGACCTCATGCGGGACGCCGATCTGCTGCCTCGCGTGCAGGCGGCGGCGGACCGGATGCTCGAGTCGCATCCCGAGCGCATCGGGCCGCTCGCGGCCCGGTGGATCGGTACGGGCGAGCGCTACGGCCGGGTCGGCTGAGGACGGGTCGGCTGAGGACGGGGCGCCCGACGACGGGGTAAGCTGAATGCGCATGGCCGCTGCGGTATCACCGGACCTCGCGCTCGAGACGCCGCCTCGCTCGGAGGCGCCGCTCTGGTACCGC
>JASHTA010000548.1 GCA_030040795.1 Gammaproteobacteria bacterium
GATGCGGGCCGCGAGGTCCCGCGCGATGGCGAGCGTCACCGTCTTCTCCTCGGTGCCGTCGGGCGCGATCGCGCCGGGATCCTGGCCACCGTGGCCCGCATCGACGGCGACGATCACGTCCCGATCCGACCCGAGCGGCGCGTGCGCCGCCGCGACCGGGCGGGGCAGCCCGATGGCAGCGGGAGGGATCACCTGGCTCGCGGCGGTCGCGCTGCTCGCCGAGCCGATCTCGACCACGAGCCGAGGCACTGTGCCATGGCCCGGGAAGATCCAGTGGGCACTCGCCGGCGCCGCAGAGACGAGCTGCAGCACCAAACGCAACCCGCCCCGAGGCCGAGGACCTGCTCGGACCCCCTCGACGATACCCGCGGCGTGCGGCAGGCGCGCGGAGCGTACGAGCCTCGCGTGGCTCAGATCGATGACGATGCGGTGGGGATGCGTGAGAGTGAAGAGCTTGTAGCTCGTCGCCCGCGACAGATCGACACGCAGCGCAGTCTGGTCGGCCGTCGCCGAGAGGCTGAGGCCCCGGACCTCGGTGCTCGCGAGCGCCGAGGTCGCGGCCCCTGCCGAAGCCAGCAGCCACGAGACGAGCGCCATGGACAGAAGCCATGACCTCGAGGCAGTACGATCCCCCGGCACGCGTCGTTCGGTCATTCCAGCTCGGAAGCAGAGGTTACGCAATCAGAAAGTCCCAGCTAATCATTAGCTTCTGGACTTATCTTGCGGGGTAATCTACGTGGACGGCGCGCAGAATTCAACTGCCTGCTCGAGCCAGGCGGCTCCGAGGGCGGATCGACCCGAGGCGCTGATGGCGTGCTCATCGGGAGAGGCAATGCTGAGCGTGAGGGCCAGATCCGCAGGCGGCAGGTACCCACCGCCCCGCTCGGGCCATTCGATGAGCCAGACATGCCGCGGGCGCGCGAGGTCGCGCAGGCCGAGCCCCTCGAGCTCCCGGGGCTCGTGCAGGCGATACAGATCGACGTGCACCACGACGAGATCGGCGAGCTCGTAGCACTCGAGCAGCGTGAATGTCGGGCTGCGCGCGGGACCCTCGAGTCCGCGCTGCCGCAGGAAACCTCTGGCGAGCGTCGTCTTGCCCGCTCCGAGCTCGCCGCTCAAATAAAGGATCGCGGGACCTTGCGCCGGAGGTGGCATCGCCTCCGCAAGCGCCGCGCCAACCGCCTCGGTCTCTTCGGCCGAGCGCGCGAGCTTGCGCCATTCGGTCACAGATTCACGCAGGACTGCAGCTCGCGCGCGACATCGCCCGCGAGCAGGCCACGCTCGCCTGCGCGCGCAACCGCATCTCCGCTCATGGCGTGAACCAGCACGGCGACCCGCGCCGCGAGCCACGGATCGCCGCATTGGGACAGCACTCCCGCGGTGGCACCCGTGAGCACATCGCCCATACCGGCGCTCGCCATGCCGGGATTGCCTCGCTCGCAGAGCCCCGGGATGCGGCCGCGCGAGCCCACGAGCGTCCCGGCGCCCTTCAACACGACGATGCCGCCATAGCGCTCGACGAGTCGCTCGAGGGACGCGAGACGATCCCGCTGAACCTCGCTCGCCTGCAGCCCGAGCAGCCGTGCGGCCTCGCCAGGATGCGGCGTCAGGATCCAATCGTCGCGGCGCCGCGGCCCCCGCTCGGCGATCAGGTTGAGCGCGTCCGCATCGACCACGAGCGGCTTGTCGCTGGCAAGAACCACATCGAGAATCCGCGTGGCCCACTCGGTTCGACCGAGCCCCGGCCCGATCGCGACTACGTTGGCGCGCTCGATCGCATCGGGCAGCCCGCTCGGGTCGGTCAAGGACAGGCAGATGAGCTCGGGGCGGCCTGCGGCGATCGCAACGACGTTCTCCGGCGCCACCGCCACGGTGACGAGCCCCGCTCCCACTCTCAAGGCGGCCTCTCCGGCCAAGCGCACGGCGCCGGGCATTCCGACTCCGCCACCGACGATCAGCACGCGCCCGAAGTCGCCCTTGTGCGCCGCCCGGGGCCGCCGAGGCAGGGCGGCGGCGATCTCCGCCTCGACGATGCGCTCCAGGCGCGGCACGAACTGCGGCGTGGACGGAACGGGCACTTCGAGGTCGTCGAAGAAGATCGCGCCGACGTGCTCGGGTCCGTTCCCGATGCACAGCCCGGTCTTCAGAGCGACGAACGTGACCGTGCAGTCGGCTCGAACCGCCACGCCGAGCGGCTCGCCGGTGTCGCTGTCGAGACCGGAGGGAACATCGAGCGCGAAGATCGGGCGCGAGGCGGCGTTGAGGGCGCGAATGACCTCCGCCGCATCCGCGCGCACGCTGCCGTGCAGCCCCGTGCCGAGCAGCGCATCGACGATCACCTCGCCCTCCTTCAACCGCTCGCTCGCGAACGGGAGGACTTGGCCGCCGCTCGCGGCGAAGTCGGCGTGCGCCTGACGCGCGTCGCCTTTGAGGCTCTCGGGAGCGACGGCCGCCAGCGCCGTGACCCTCAATCCCGCGGCCTGGGCAAAGCGCGCGAGCACGTACCCGTCTCCGCCGTTGTTGCCCCCGCCGCAGACGATCACGATACGGTGGCAGGTGGGCCAGCGGGTGCGCAGATAGCGTAAAGCCGACTCCCCGGCACGCTTCATGAGGGTGTAGCCGGGAACGCCGAGATCGTCGATCGCATGCGCGTCGAGCGCACGGACTTGGGCGCTGGAGTACAGCGAGACGGGCAGGGCCATGGGCTGATTATACTGAGCCGCTATGGCGACCCCCGGGGACTTTGCCGAGCTCGATCTGGCCTCCGTCAAGCGACAACTCGTGGCGCGCGCGGGCGAGCTCGGCTTCGACGGCGTCGGCATCTCGGGCATCGAGCTCGAGGAGGATGAGCGGCACCTCGTGCGCTGGCTCGCGGCCGGCTTCCACGGCGAGATGGCCTACATGGAACGGCATGGCCTCAAGCGCAGCCGTCCGGCCGAGCTCGCGCCGGGTTGCGTGCGCGTCGTCAGCGTGCGCATGAATTACTGGCCTCGCGAGGCGCGCGAGCCGCTCTCCGTGCTGCAGGACGGCGAGCAGGGCTACGTCTCCCGCTACGCTCTCGGACGCGACTATCACAAGGTGATGCGGCGTGCGCTCGCGCGGCTCGCCGAGGAGTTTCGGGCCCGTATCGGACCGTTTGGATACCGGGTCTGCGTGGACAGCGCTCCGGTGCTCGAGAAGGCGCTCGCGCGCTCGGGCGGACTCGGCTGGATCGGCAAGCATACGAACCTCCTCGCGCGCGATGCGGGCTCGTGGTTCTTTCTCGGCGAGATCCTGACGGATCTGCCGCTGCCGACGGACGCCCCCACCGGCAGCTACTGCGGCACCTGCGAGGCCTGCATCGCCGCCTGCCCCACGCGCGCCATCGTCGCGCCCTACCGGCTCGATGCGCGGCGCTGCATCTCCTATCTCACGATCGAGAACCCTGGAGCGATTCCGCCGGAGTATCGCGAGGCGATCGGCAACCGCATCTACGGGTGCGACGACTGCCAGCTCGTGTGCCCGTGGAACAAATTCGCCCGGGACGCGAGCCATCCGGACTTCAAGGTGCGCCACGGACTGGATGCGCCTCGGCTGGCGGAGCTGTTCGCCTGGACGGCGGAGGAGTTCGACGAGCGCATGCGTGGCTCGGCGATCTACCGGATCGGCTACGAGTGCTGGTCGCGCAACATCGCTGTGGCGCTCGGCAACGCGCCGACCACCGCGAGCGTGATCGCATCGCTCGAGCGGCGGCGCGAGGACTCCTCGGCGCTGGTTCGCGAGCACGTCGCTTGGGCGCTCGAGCGCCACCGGTCCAGGGCGGGACGCAACAGGCCTGCTGCTGCCGCTGCGGCCTTCGTGGGAAACGGCAGCTAGCGCGAGACCTGGACGTTGTCGATGAGCCGTGCGCGTCCCAGGCGGGCGGCGGCCAGCACGACCAGCTCGCGGGAGTCGGGGCCCGGCAGCTCGAGGGTACGCGTGCGGACGGCAACGTACTCGGGCCGGAACCCGATGCTCTCGAGGGCCCGGACCGCCGCGCCTTCGATCTCCGCAAAATGGGAATCCCCCGCGGTGAGCCGTGCCGCGGCCCGTCCGAGCTCCTGATAGATCGCCGGAGCGATACGCCGCTCGTCGGCCGTCAGATATTGATTGCGCGAGCTCATGGCCAGCCCGTCGCTCTCGCGTACCGTCGGGGCCGCGATGATCTCGACCGGCATGCAGAGATCCGCGACCATGCGGCGAATGACCGTGAGCTGCTGGTAGTCCTTCTCGCCGAATACGGCCATGTGCGGCTCGACGATATTGAAGAGCTTCGCCACGACCGTCGCGACACCCTCGAAGTGCCCCGGCCGGAACCGGCCGCAGAGGATCGTGGAGAGCTCGGGCACCGCGATATGGACGGAGCCCTCGAGTCCTTGCGGGTAGATCTCGGCCACATCCGGCATGAACATCAGGTTGCATCCCGCGGCGGCGAGCATGCGCTCGTCCTCGCGCACCGTCCTCGGGTAATGCGCGAAGTCCTCGTTGGGCCCGAACTGCATGGGGTTCACGAAGATGCTGGCGACGAAGCGGTCGCCATGACGCGCGGCGGCCTGGATGAGACTCATGTGCCCGGCGTGCAGGTTGCCCATCGTCGGCACGAAGGCGATGCGCCGCCCCTCGCCGTGCCACCGCCGTATCCGCTCGCGGACCGCGGCGACGGTCGTGACGACCTCCATCGGCTGCGGATGAGTGGACACGGCCGTCATAGGGTACGGCTGCGCAGCGGATTGTAGTAGAGCCGCCCGCGCCTCATGCGCGTGATGGCGGCGAGGAGCTCCTCGTAATCCGCCTGATTGCTGAGGGGATCGATCGCTGCCGCGTTGACGATCAGCAGGGGCGCCGCCTCGTACTCGTGGAAGAACCGGGCGTACGCCTCGTTCAGCCGCTCGAGGTAGTGCCGCTCGATGTGCCGCTCGTAGTCGATTCCGCGCTTGGCGATGCGCTCCAGCAGCACATCGACGGGTGCCTGCAAGTAGACGACCAGATCGGGCTTCGGCGCCACGATACCGAGCTTCGCATGCACCTGCTCGTAGAGGCCGTACTCGGCCTCATCGAGCGTGATGCGCGCGAACAGCCGATCCTTCTCGATGAGGTAGTCCGCGACGCGGACCTGCGCGAACAGATCCTGCTGATTGAGCGCGGCGAGCTGCTGCGCGCGCTGGAAGAGGAAGTAAAGCTGCGCGGGGAAGGCACCCGCGCG
>JASHTA010000549.1 GCA_030040795.1 Gammaproteobacteria bacterium
CGAGAAATTTTCGCGTGCCGGCGACGGGCACGCCGACCCGCGGAGTGCCCGGCACGAGGGGAAGCGAGGCCGGATCGATCGCTGCGAGGGACCGCAGGCCTTGCGCAGAGAGCTCACCGGGACTGATATCCGCCGTGCGGCCGGCGAGTGAGCGGAGCTTTCCGCTGGCATCGAGAATTCCCGGCTGCTCGCGGCCGACCGGACCATAGCGCAGGAGCTTCATCTGGCGTCGATCCTCTTTGGAGGGGTCCTCGCGAAGTGTAGCAATCCGCCGGCGGGCCGGCAGCCCGCAGCGTGTAGCCCACAGCGGGCAGCCCACAGCGGGCAGCCCGCAGCCGGCAGCCCGCGAAAGCTGGTAGCCTCTCGGCTCCGGCATTGAGGTCCGGACGGGGGTAAACGACATGCCGTGGCGACGCCGGCCGTTCCGCGGCTCCGATATTGCGCGCGCGATCAACATCGCCGACTTGAGAGAGATCGCCCGCCGCCAGGTGCCGAACTTCATCTTCGAGTACATCGAGGGCGGCGCGGAGGACGAGGCGACCTTGCGCCGCAACCGCGCCTCGCTCGAGGCGTTGCGCTTCGTGCCGCGGACGCTGGTCAATACCGTGGGGCGTCAGCAGCGCATCGAGCTCTTCGGCCGCGAATGCGCCGCGCCGCTCATCGTCGCGCCGACCGGCGGCAATGGCATGGTCCATCCCTTGGGTGACATCGCCCTCGCCCGCGCCGCGGCGGGCGCCGGCATTCCGTTCTGTCTGAGCACGGTCTCGACCGTGCGCCTCGAGCGTGTCGCGGCCGAGGCGGGCGGGCGGCTGTGGATGCAGCTCTACGTCATGGATGACCGCAAAGTCGCCGAGAGCATCGTGACGCGCGCCGCAGCCAACGGATTTGAGGCCCTGGTCTTCACGACGGATGCCAACGTCTTCGGCTCCCGCGAGTGGGACCGGCGCAACTACCGTTCGCCCGGCAAGCCCACGGCGAGGAACCTGCTCGATGCTCTGCGCCATCCGCGGTGGCTGTACGAGATCCTGATACGCCACGGCGTGCCGCGATTCGAGAATTTCGCCTCCTTCCTGCCTCCGGGCGGCGCGACGGCGCTCGGCGGCAGCACCGTCATCCCGAAGCTCTTCAGCCCCTCCATCACGTGGGATGACATCGGATGGCTGCGGGGGATCTGGCCCGGGAAGCTGCTGGTGAAAGGGGTGCTCAGCGTCGAGGACGCCGTGCGCGCCGCCGAGCTCGGCTGCGACGGCATCATCCTTACGAACCACGGCGGCCGGCAGCTCGACTATTGCGTCTCCGCGATCGACGTGCTGCCCGAGGTCGCGCAGGCTGTCCGGGGGCGGCTCACCCTGCTCGTCGATGGGGGTTTCCGCCGCGGCAGCGATGTGATCAAAGCCCTTGCGCTCGGCGCCCAGGGCGTCATGCTCGGCCGGGCAACGCTGTACGGGCTCACGGCGGCGGGCGAGCGCGGCGTGCGTCGCGCGCTCGAGATCCTGACGAGCGAGATCGACCGCACGCTCGGGCAGCTCGGGTGCCGCTCGGTCGCCGATCTCGGGCCGCACCTCCTGCGCGGGAGCCCATCGCGAGGGGCATGACATGGCGACAAGTGAGGCACACCCCGCCACGCAGGCAGATGCGGGAGCCGGTTTCGTAAGGGCCATCACGCGGCTCGACGCGACGGCGCTCGTCATCGGGTCGATGGTCGGCTCCGGCATCTTCATCGTCTCGGCCGATATCGCGCGGCAGGTCGCATCGCCCGGCCTGCTGCTCGCCGTCTGGGTGCTCTCGGGAATCACCACCGTCATCGGCGCCCTCACCTATGGCGAGCTCGCCGCGATGTTTCCGTCCGCGGGCGGCCAGTACGTCTATCTGCGCGAGGGAATCTCGCCGTTGTTCGGCTACCTTTACGGCTGGACGCTCTTCATGGTGATCCAGACGGGTACCATCGCGGCGGTCGCCGTCGCGTTCGCGCGCTTCACGTCCGTCTTCTTTCCCTCGCTGTCGCCGGATGTGTTCCTCGGCCTGACCGTCCATCTGCCGAGCGGACCCATCGAGGTGGGGCTTTCCCCGCAGCGCGTACTCGCGATCGTCTCGGTGATCCTCCTCACGTGGATCAACATTCGCGGGGTGCGCACGGCGGCGTTCATCCAAACGTCGCTCACGCTGCTCAAAGTCGTGTCGCTCGTCGGACTCATCGTCGCGGGACTGATTTTGGGCCGCAATGCGCACGCCCTGGCCTCGAACTTCGGTGCGCATTTCTGGCCCGCGGGGGGACTGCACCTCGGTACGGTCGCGACCGTCGGGGCGGCGATGGTCGGGGGGCTGTTCGCCATGGATGCGTGGAACAACGTCGGCTTCGCCGCCGGGGAGCTCAAGAACCCGCGCCGCGACCTGCCGTTCTCGATGGCCGCCGGCGTGCTGACGGTCACCGTGCTGTACTTGCTCGCGAATCTCGGATACCTGAGCGTCCTGCCGCTCTCCGGGATCGAAGGTGCGCCTCAAGATCGCGTGGCGACCGCCGTGCTTCAGGCCGTGTTCGGCGGCGCCGGGCTCGCCCTCATGGCCGCGGCGATCATGATCTCGACTTTCGGCTGCAACAACGGGCTCATCCTCTCGGGCGCGCGCGTCTATTACGCCATGGCGCGCGATGGGCTGTTCTTCCGCAGCGCCGGAGCGCTGCATTCGAAGTATCAAACACCGACGCCCGCGCTCGCCGTGCAGGCCGTGTGGACGTGCGTGCTGTGCCTGTCCGGCACCTACAGCCAGCTGCTCGACTACGTGATCTTCGCGGCCCTGCTCTTCTATCTGCTCACGGGCGTCAGCTTGTTTGCGCTACGCCGCACGCGGCCCCACCTCGAGCGTCCCGTGCGGGTTCCCGCTTATCCGTTGCTACCGGCTCTTTACGTCCTGCTGACCGGCGCCATCGCGGTCGACTTGCTCGTTCGCAAGCCCCAGTACACCTGGCCGGGCCTGCTCATCGTCGCCCTGGGTATTCCGGTCTACTACGGCTGGAGGCTCGCCGCACAGCGCGCTCCGCGCGCGGCGCAGCTTGCGCCCCTCGACACCGACGGACCGCCGCGCTGACGCGCCATCACCAGCCCGGTTCTTCATTCCCATAGCTCGATCGAGCTCGATAGAGCCTGAATAGAGAGGCCTTCCCGCTCAAGCGGGCTACCCGAGGAATCGCTCGAATGGCAGCAGCTCGTCGAACGCGCGGCTCTCTTCGATTCCGGATGCGAGCTCGCCGAGGTAGATCAGCACTCGCCGCACGCTCTTCCCCTTCTCGATCTTCAACCGCTTCACTTTCTCCGTCATCTCGTCGACCACCGCAACGCTCAACGTCCGCCGGAATTTGATCTCGCATACATAGACCGCGTACTGCGTATCGATCAGCAGATCGACCTGGCAGGCTTTCTGGCGTGCGGTCTCGTTCTGAAAATAAGGCGATGCGCTGCGCAGCCGAGCCGCCGCGATCCGGAGCTCCTGCAGCACCAGCGGCAGATTGTTCAATACCAGGTTCTGTAGCTGCAGTCCCATCACGACATCGAACCGCGCGAAGCTGCGGATCTCAGGCGCACCGAAAATACCGGCTTCGATCCTCTCTCGGGCCGGCTCGATGTACTTCAGGTAGAACCGGAGATAGTTGTCCTTCAGCCGGTAGCGGCTCAGCTTGCCACGACGCGCCGTGGCCGGGCTGTAGGCGTAATCGCGCTCGACAAACCCCGC
>JASHTA010000550.1 GCA_030040795.1 Gammaproteobacteria bacterium
CGCGCGCCTCAAAGATGCTGCGCTGACGAATCTAAGCCTGGATAGCCGCTTTGACCTGGCGTACAACGCGGCTCACGCGTTTTCCCTGGCGGCTTTGCGGTGGCACGGCTACCGATCCGAGAATCGATACACCGTCTTCCAGTGCCTCGAACATACCGTGAAGCTTCCGCCGGAACAATGGCGGGTTCTGGATCAAGCGCATCGCAAGCGGAACTTGGCGGAGTACGAGGGCCACTTGGATGTCGATAACGCCTTGGTGGATGCGCTGATCCGAGTGGCGCAAGAGGTCGCGTCACGGGTCAAGGGCTTGGGCCCAATCGCTGACTCTGGCGAAGCGCGCCAGGATTTCGGCGATGGGGAGCAGTAGCGTACGAAAGCGGAAGAGGGGTAGTGGCAATCGCGACGCTCTGGCGCCGATCAAACGTGCGGAGGCATTTCCCGTGCAGGGCGGCGATATTCTTCCGATCACGCGGAAGAGTTGGTACGAGCGGATCGGTGAAGACGGCTATCAGCGTGGAGCGTCCCGACGCGCGTCATGAGGAAGCGGGGCAAAGACGAGCTCGTCCACTGGGAAGGCATGGGCGATGAGGAGGTGCCGAAGCATGCCGACCGCGGCATCCGACTCGTCTTTCGCGACGTGACACGCCGGGCGAGCCCGCCGTTAGCGGAACTCATCGAGCGCGTCGCATCGAGGAGGCAGTGGCATGCGGTTCCCTACCGCTACAGGCCGCGCGCCCGCGAGCACTGGAGCCCAGAACGCGAAGCGGCATGACGGGCTGCAGAGCAGCTATACGCCGCCCTCGCTTCGGCGGAGCGCCAAGCCATATCTAGCGGTCTTTCGGCGTTTGCGGCAGGCTGCCACTTTGTAAACCATACTGGGTTCGGTCGGGCGGAGCAGCGCGCAATGATCGGAAAGTGAGCACCCGTGCTTGATTTGGACCTAGTACAAAAGTACTGCGCCCGGTTCCTTGGATACGGAACCTTTCATGCTCACGTGTGGTTTGTCGGCATCGAAGAAGGCGGAGGCACGGACTGCAATAGCGTAGCAGGACGTCTCAGAGGGTGGCGGGATCTCGGTTGTCCAGAGGTCGCGGACGTTCGTCGCATGCACCAGACGTTTGGCGTCACCAAGTTCTGGAGCGGAGAACGTGGAGAGCCTCGGGCTGAGATCCAGCGGACTTGGGCACGGCTCATTCGCATCCATCAATACATCTACACCAGGGAATGGCTGAATACATGTGAGGTGAGAAACTACCAGGACAGACATTTTGGATGCACGGCAGATTCGCGGGAACGGCGCGAGGCGACGTGTATCCTCGAGCTTTTTCCGCTTCCTAAACCCAACGAGAACGCGTTCCCGTACTCAAAGTGGATTTCCCCATGCCCTGCCTGGGCGCAGTCGCTTGATGAGTACCGTGAACACTGGACTTGCCGCCGTACGAAGCTCCTTCACGGGCTCATATCCCAGCACAGTCCGAGGATTGTGATCGGTTACGGCTGCAGGGTTCGTCACGCGCTGCAGCCGTTATGCGGTCCCGCTGCCAACTGCTTGCCACCCCTGCCCGCTGGAGCTGTCGCCGGCCGCATTGGGCAAACTCACGTTCTGTTGATGCCGTTTCCAAGATTGATGAGTACCGAAGCCTGTCAGAGCGTGGCAAGAGCGGCTGCTACTGCTCTGCAACTGGTGAGATGAAATAACCGCTCCGACAGGATTCGCGGCGGGCCGCACCTCAGGTCGGTGATTGCTCGAGAGTGGTGTTGAGCGCCGACATCGTTTCCCAGGTGGCCTGATCGGTCGGCGTGCAGATGATCACCCGCACGTTCGGAAAGCCGTCCGGAACATAGGAGGTACTTTCAAATGCCAGCGGACCGTAGCGAGCATGAGTAAAGCAATGCGGGCCGTATGAGCGCACATTGATCTCGGGTGTGCGCCAGATCCTTCGGAACAAGGGCGATGCCGCATCGAGGCGGCGGATGAAGGACTCGAACCGAGGATCGTCGCCGGACTTGCTGTAGTCGACCCTCAGTTGCGCGAGCAACCGTCGGGCCATGTCCTCGAGTTGCTGCGGATCCTGATAGTAGGAAGGCTGGGTGAAGAGAATCTCCATCAGATTGCGCCGGTCGGGCGGTAGGCGGTCGTAGTCGCGGAAGATCAGCGAATTCATCCGGTTCCACGCGAATACGTCCCAGCGCAGGTTCATGGCAATGGCCGGAATCGTCAGCCCGTGGATCATTCGTGCCACTTCCGGCGCTTCGCCGTCGTGAGCGAAGCCGGCGATCGTCGGTGGGCGGTGCTGCACCAGCGAGAACAGATAAAAGCGCTCGTCCTTGGAGAGTCGCAGTGACCGGCAGAGCCGTTCCAGAACGTCGTCGGACACCCGCATGGCTCGCCCCTGCTCGAGCCAGGTGTACCAGGTCACGCTGACGCCGGAGTGGGCAGCGACCTCTTCGCGTCGCAATCCCTCTACCCGCTTGCGCACTCCCTCGGGTAGTCCCAGGTCCGACGGCCGGAGTCGTCTTCGGCAGCTGCGCAGAAACTCTGCGCGCTGCCGGTCGATCATCGAATGCAGCCCCCGTCGAGTGCCCGTACTACTAGTACTCACAGTAATACTTCCGTCTCCAAGTGCTCGCCCAGTCGCCGTAATGGCTGCCGTAAGGGTCGCCGTAACGGTTGCCGTAATAGTCGCCGCCGCGGGGGCCTCTGGTAGCCCCACTGCTATGCTTGAGTCTACCAATTTGTAACGTTTGTAAAGAGTGCTGTGGTCGGCACGGACGGGGTTGCGATAGATTTTTGGCGGCCTTTGCGACCGGGCGAACCATGCGTTATCGAGAATCCAAAGAGCACAGCGGTGAACTCCTGCGGTTGGCACTGCCTCTCATGGCGCGACAGGTTGCCGGCCTGCATCCGGTCAGCTATGCGCTGTGGTACGAACATGTCGCGGGCATCAATCCTCCGCTGAGCAAGGTGCTCGAGGAGCGGTTGGAATCGTCTCGGCCGCTGGATGAGGAGGAGGTCTACCGGCTGCATGCAAGGCATATCGCGGCCCGCGACGTGGAGTTGCTGCAGGGCCTGCACCAGCGGCTGAACCAGCTGTTGGAGGAAACAGCCAAAACCGTCGAGATGGCCGGAACGAATTCGGCGCAGTTCGGCGAGGACCTTTCCGCCAAACGGGTGCAGCTGAGGTCGGTGGCCAGCATCGAGAGTGTCAGGTCCGTGGTCGACGAGATGATCCGCGAGACCGCCCGGATGCAGAGGGCGGTCTTGGAGGCGTCCGATAAGCTCGAGGCACGCGCGCGGGAGGTGCAATGGCTGACCGAGCAACTCGAGCGCGCACAGACCGAGGCGCTGCAGGATCCTTTGACCGGACTCCTCAATCGACGCGGATTTGAGCGCACCATTCTGGAGCAAGACGGGACAGATCTCTCGGGTGCGGCCTTGCTCGTGGCAGATCTTGACCACTTCAAGCGTATCAATGACGTGCATGGACACTTGCTGGGCGACAGGGTGCTGCAAGCCATTGCACGGACCTTTCAGCAGAACGTGAAGAGCTCGGGAATCCTCGCGCGGCTCGGCGGTGAGGAGTTCGCCATTCTGCTTCCCAATACCAGTCTGGGCGATGCGCGAGCGCTGGCCGAGAGCCTGCGGTTCGCCGTTTCGATGTGCAAGATCCACGGCCGCGACGGCAGAACATTCGTGGGCATGGTGACGATCAGTCTCGGTGTCGCGGCGGCAAATGCTGGAGAGAGTCTGGAGCAGCTCATTCACCGAGCGGATGCCGCCATGTACCAGGCCAAAGGCGCCGGTCGCAATCGAGTGCTCATTGCGGCGCGCAGCAACATGCACGAGGTGGCCAGCGGCGGTCACGGCAGCCCGGGAAGCCTCCGCGGCCCGGGAGGGTCAGGAGGCCCGGAAACGCCGGAAGCATCGGAAGCATCGGAAGCGCCGGAAGTGGCGGAGATTCGGGCGGGAGACAGCGCTGTGGCGCCGACGTGCGCATCCAGCCAATCGAACACCCGCTCATGAAAGAGCGCACGGTTTCCGCTGACGCAGTGCTCGCCGGCTCCTTCCTCAGTCGTGAAGCGTAGATAGTCTTTCTCACACCGCAGTGCATCGAAGAACGTTTGACTGAAGGCTGAGATGTCGTCGTTCTCGGCATCGCAGACCAGCGTGGGACAGCGGATATTCCCGATGAGATCCTCCTGCTCATACCGGACGGCGTCGATGAAGTAGTCCCACGGTGTCGGTACACCATGAGTGAGCAGGCCGCGTCGAAGCGCCCAGCCGGCGGTCGGCCGCCTCGCCCTGCGAGCCAGGATCCACCGCAGGAGCGTCACGAGCCAGCGCGGGCCGTGAGGCAACTGCTCCTTGAGGCTGGCCGGCAGCGGCAGACGCGCCAACATGGCTCGATAGAGTCCGATCTGCGCGGGATCGAGCACACACGCTGCCACGCGGGAATCGCACGCCGCGGCGCGTGGTGCGAGGTATCCACCCCAGCTCTCACCGATCAGCACGATCTTGCTCGCATCGACGTCGGGGCGATCGATCGCCAGGTCGATGACCGCCGATAGCACCTTCTCCCAGTCCGGACGGAAAGGGATGCCCCGTTCGATGAGCATCTCCCCCTGCCCGGGGCCATCGAAGATCAGGGCGTGATAGCCGCGTGCGAGCGCGGCCGCCCCGTTCCAAAAGAAGGATTCCTCGGCCGTGCTGTCGTAGCCGCCGACGGAGATGACCAGCGGTCGGCGGGCCGCGTCAAGGGCGCAGAAGTAGCCGGGCAGTGTCGTATCCTCGAAGGGAATGACGAGCCGCTCGGGCGGGCGGACCATCAAGGCCGCGGCACGCCGAAAAGCCTCACGATGCCGCTCGTATGCTTCGCGCACCACGCCGGGCAGGGGCGTTTCCAGGTGGAGCACGTAGGCATTGCGGTAATAGTTCGACGCGCGCAGAAAAGCGCATCGCGCACTCTCGCGGTGGCCGCGAGCCGCGCTGAACTCTGCGGCGGCAAAGGTCCGACCGGCCAGCGCCGTCCACGCGCGGTACCAGCTCTCCCGATCACCGGTCACCTCGGTGGCGGTAGCGAGGCACTCGCCCAGCTCGGCGCCACCATAAGTACCGTGGCCGAGGGTGCGTCGCAGCTGGCCGTCAAACAGCGGATTGCGGAAGGCAATCATGTCGATGAGCCTACGCAGATGATGAAAGCCGCGGGGACCGGTCACACCAGTGCTGTTCGGCCGGCGAGGTTGCGGGCGGGACCGGCCCGGCGCGGCCGAAGCAGTGGGCTTCGACCCGCCGGGTAGTGCCGAGTGCTTGCCTTGCGGACGTCAATTCACGACCGAGACCCTGCAATCGTTCGACTCACGGTTCCACGGACCTTCGCACTGGGAGACGACTCCATTGATCGGCTGTGTCCCAAAATGAGTGCTGGCGGGCGACCCGAAAGTCAACGTGAAGTTCGAGAAAGTCACAAACGCCTGTGGGCTCGTGATGCTCACGTTCTGCATCCCGCCGAGGATGCAGATCGTGACCGGCGACGGGTTACCAAACGGCGGGTTAGCGCCGTTTCCCGTGACGTATGCGGTACCGGTGACTACGAAACCACCCGTAACCGCCGGTTTGAACGGCACCACGGGTATGCACGTATTCTGCCAGGTGATCGTATCGTTCGGGTCGTCATGGATCGTGCCGTCCGTCATGGTGATGTGGTGCGTATGAGCACCGAGCGCCGAGGGATTGTAGCTCGAGCCCGAATTCGCGAAGTCGGCCGTCTCCATCGTCATCTCTGCCGTGAATGTGGCCGTACCTCGCTCCGCATTGAGGTCGAGGAACCACTTGCCATGCATTTCGTACGGACCGCCCGCCACGGTGGAGGGCGTGTAATCGTTGAATAAGCCGCTGAAATGCGTCGGCAGCGGGGGCTCACGTGCGGCGAGTGCCTGAGTGAGTCCGGCGCCACCGATTCCCAGTAGTGCCAGCGCCATCGATGCCGGAATGGGCGTCGCGCGCGCCATCCATCGCAACCCTTTACTTTTCATGTAAAAATCTCCCATGTTGTTTGTTTGAACGCCTGGTTCTGCTCTGTTCTTGCCTCGGTTCTCGCCATCGCTGGCGGGGCTCCGAGACTGCGCCCCGGGCACACGAGCCGCGTCGCTTGCCGGGGCACCGACAAGGTATGAGAGTCCTCCCCTGGGTCGTCAAAGGGTGAGGGACGGAATGCCGCGCTGTGCTATCGAATGCCGCGCTTTGCCGTAGTTGAAGCCCGCCGGCTTACAATGGCGCAACGGAGA
>JASHTA010000551.1 GCA_030040795.1 Gammaproteobacteria bacterium
TAGCCGATATTGAGCGTGAACCAGTTCAGCCAGCGCGGCAGCACCAGAAAGCTCGTACCTTCGATCGTTCCCGTGTCTCGGTCCCAGTGCTCGGTGTCGCTCGCGTAGGAGTGCTCAAAGTTGTGTTGCACGGTGAATAACACGATGCCCACGGCGCCTGCGATCGATACGCTGAGGAGATAGATGGCGAAAAAGCGCGCCATTCCATACGCCGAGCACATCAATGCCCAGGTGGCCAGCAGCGCGAGATTGTTCCAGAGCATGTGCCGGTATTCTCTGGCCGACTTCCAATAACGCGTTTGATAGCTCGCGGCATGCGTCCGCAAGGATAGGCTGGGTTGTGCCAGTTTTCGCCTTGCCGTGTGAATCGCCAGGCCGATGCTGCCTTTCAACCAGGTAAAGCGCGGGTTGAAAATCAGGTAGATGAAACCCGCGAGCGGGGTGGCAGCCACGCTGCACTTGTTCCGGTAGATGCGCTGCTGCGTGCGGGTGAGCGCTGCATACTCGTCTACCGACAGCGTCGTGTACGGTCCGCGGTATCTATCCCAGTTGCCGTTGTGCGCGTGGTGGTAATTATGGTGCTGCGACCACACGTACTGCGGCATTCCCGACATGACGCCGAGGAGAAAGCCAACCGCGGGATTGAGCCAGCGACTGCAAAACAAGCTGCCATGACCACACTCGTGCATCAGGCCAAAGGCGCGCACGTTAAACAGAATGATGAGCGGCAGTGGGATCACGGCGAGCCAGGGGGATACGCTGGCGCAGCGGACAGCACCCCACCAAAGGGCCGCATAAGGAACCAGGGTCGTGACGACCTGCGTCAGGCCTTTGATGTCATCCGACCTGGCGTAGCGGCCGATCATGGCGCTTCGCTGCCGTTTCAAGCAGTCATTCGGGACCACGGTAGACCCCCCGTCCGTCTCGAAATCGCGTTATCGTCGTTTTCGGCTAAGGTTGGGTTGCCACAGGCGTCAGCCTTGCCACGGTCGTCACGGTGACCGCCAAGCCCCACTATGGCACTTGCCGAGCTCATCGAGAAGGGCGCTGCGCGCCAATCGCCCGCGCGGAGCAGCGAATTGTGGAGTACAGTATCTTGCGCACGTGCGTGCCCCGCGTCCGGGGGGTATACACGGCGTCCCGTTTATCAGCGCCGATGGAGAGGTCGTGGCCAAACCCAATTATCATCACGCCAGGAAGCAGAGAGAGCTCGCGCGCAAAGCGCGACAGCAAGAGAAGCAGCAGCGCCGATCCGCACGCCAGAGTTCTCATGCGACGGAGGCGCCAGCGCCGGAAGCGGAGGAACGGGTTTCGCCACCCGTGCCCTCCCGCGACCCGACGTGAGGCCTGCGACCGCCGCAGCCGTGGACGCACGTCAGGAGCGCACCGAGAGGTTGCGTCGCGACCGCGCCGCCGCCCGGGCGCTGCGAGTCGCGTTTCCCGCACTCCAAGAGCTGCGTCTGGAGTTGAGATTCGAGGATGGGGGGGCGAACGCTCCGGCGTTGCAGCTGCACATCATGCACCCGCCTGCGCGCGCCTTTTTCCGGTTCCCCTGCCCGCACGCAGACTGCAGCGGGCAATTCGATCTGTCGTCCGCCGTCAACGACGCATCGACACATCAGGCAAAGCGCTCGGAAGGTGTTCTCATCTGCTCGGGTCTGCGCCCGCGCACCCACGACTCGAAGCAACTGTGCCAGTTGCAGCTGTTTTATCGAGTCACGGCGAAGCAGCACGCCGCAGGCGGCTGAGGGCCCTACTTGCGTTTGCCCGGCACGTCCGGGTGCGGTCAGAATGTGCTCTAGCAGCGGGATGTACAAAGCTCATGTTCTCGAGATTGCAATCGGAGCGCTCGCTCTGATGGCCGGCTTGACGGCATCGAGCCCGCTCGGTGCCGCGGTTGCCGGATCTGTCGCAGAGGCCTCGGGAGCTTGCGGCCGAGCGTGCCTGGACGGGTTTGTGAATCGATATCTCACGGCCCTCGCTGCCAACGACCCATCGAGCTTGCCGGTTACGCCGGATGTCAAATTTACGGAGGACGGCCAGCGGTTGAAACTCGGCGATGGGCTGTGGAATACCGCGACCGGAATCGGAACTTACAAGTTCTACATGGAGGATGTCGCCGCCGGGGAGGTCGGCTTCTTCGGCACGATGCGAGAGGCCGGTGAGCCCGTCATCCTTGCGTTGAGAATGAAAATAGAAGGAGCGAGAATTGCCGAGATCGAGACGATCGTCGAGCGCACCGTGCGGGATGCGGAGAATCTCGAGAAACGGGGCGGACCGGACCCGTTGTTTTCCGAGACCCTGCCGCCGTCCGAGCGGGCCTCTCGCGCCGATCTCGTCGGCGTCGCGAATAGGTATTTCTCCGGGATGCAGTTGAACGACGGCAAAGGCGAATATCCCTTCACGGACGACTGCGACCGGGTCGAGAACGGAACGGAAGAGACGAACAACACCGGCAGGACCGGTACATACGATCCAGTTCGGACCCAGAGCAACTCGGTCGAAACGAGCCCCGGTCATCGATCGGATCCGACTTATTCGGCAAGCTGGGGATGCAAGCGGCAGTTTCAGTCCGGCCTGCTTCACTTCGTCACACGCATTCGCGACCGGCGATTCGTCGTGGTTGATCCCGAGCGCGGAGTCGCGCTCGCCTTTACCTTTTTTGACCACGCGGCCGGCAGGACGCGCACCTTCAAGATACCCGACGGCCGGACGATCACAGCGGGCCCGATTACGCCCTGGACGTGGGAGATTGCCGAGGTGTTTCGCGTGGAGCACGGCAAAATCCGCCGCATCGAGGCCGTCTACCATCGCGCTCCCTACGGCATGAATTCGGGATGGAGCACCTGGCGCGATTCGATGTCCACGCGCGCGCGTTGGAGCGAGGTCCCGGCGCGACAGTGAATGGGCGCAGCCGCACAGCTATGCAGCCCGGCGGCTATGCAACCGTGCAGCTGTGCGCAACCGCGGCTCGTGCCGGCGGTCGCTTAGGCCCTTGTCTCACTCACGGCGGGGATGCTGCGGCACGCGTCAGCGGCACCAGTCCTTCCTGGGCAATGATGGCCTGACCCTTCTCGGATAACAGGTAGAGCGCGAGGCGCAACGCCTTCGGCTTGGTGGACAGAACGGCCAAGCCATAGAGCGGGTGCGGGTCGAGCTGCGTCGGCACGACGAAGCTCGTGAGCTCCGGCACCTGCTTCAACAACCCCGTGGCGCCGCTGCAGTACGTGATGGAGACGTCGATCTGGTTGGATAAGAACAGCGCGGCAGCGCCGCTTTGGGCGGGGGTCGCTGGCGTCGCCTTGAGGCTCATCGAGGCTCGAGCCTTCTGTTTGAGGATGGCACCCGCGCCCGGTCGCAGGGCGTCGATGCGATCCAGGATCGCCCAGGCATAGTCGCCACTCGGGTCGGCGACCGGCGTGGAGGTCTTCAGCCGCACGTCCTTGGCCAGCAGGCGATCGATGAGATTCTCCGGCGTGATGCCCGCCGAGCGGCGCGACACGAAGCACATCCGGTTGCGCGCGAAGGGTATGGCCGGAACCACGGTGTGGCCCTCCGCCGCGAGCTTGCTCGGCGAGCCTACGTCGGCGGACATGAAAAGGTCGGGTGACTCGCCCTTCTCGATCCGCTGGCGGAGGGATCCCGAGCCGCCGAAACTCGCCTTCACTTTGACGTTGAGGAGGGGCCCGGCTGTCTTGGCCAATTCTCCCACGACGCCGCGCAAGCTACCGGCAGCGTA
>JASHTA010000552.1 GCA_030040795.1 Gammaproteobacteria bacterium
CGGAGGCCGTCAATCTCAACTACGACTGGTCGCAAGTAACCGCGGGGTCGACCGCGGGGACCACGGGCGGCACCCTCACCGGCGCCGCATTGTTGGACCCGACGCCCGGCAGTAATGGCTGGTCGGAGGCCAACGGCGTCGCAACGCTGAATTTCGGAGCGGTTCCGGACTACACCGCGACGTTCGGAACGAACGACACGACCGTGACCTACTGGATCGCCGGCTTTTCGGGATCCCCCAACGGTAATGCCGCAAGCAACGACATCCTGTTCACTCAGCCGACGACCTCGATGCTGACGTCGGGGCTCACGAACGCGTACGTGGTCACCATGGATGCCAACGGGGCGAACAAGTGGCTGACCGAGTGGAGCCCGAGCAGCGGCGACGCCGGCGTCAGCCTGGATACGACCGGGAGTCTCGACACGAATAACACGGAATCGGGCAACTGGAGCAACACGGACGGCGAAGCTTTCGACCAGCATCCGACGGGCGCGACGGTCGGCTCGGCTCTCAATTTCTATGACCTCCACGACACGGGCTCGCAGCTCAGCAAGGGCACGCTGGACGAGTTTGCTACGTCGGCGGGGGCCGGATATTGGCTCCTGAGCACGAATGGCGATCTGACCTGGAACGTGCCCCTGCCCGTTCCCCTGCCTGCCGCTGCGTGGCTGCTGCTCTCGGGCCTCGTGGGCCTCGGGGCGGTCGCACGCCGTCGCAACGCCGCGACGGCCTGAGCTGAGCGGCCCGTTCATACAACCCTAGTTCAAGGAGACTCTCATGACTCTCGTTCAAAAAGCCGTGGCCGCCGCGCTGGTCGCCGGCGTGGCCGGCTCCGCGCACGCTCTCGACATCTCCGGATACGCGAGCGACAAAAGCGTGGTCAACGTCTATGTCGGCGGCTCCACCGCCGTCAACATTGCGTTGATGTACTCGAACCTCGGCAACGACAGCCCGTTCACCGCTCTCTGCGACTCCAGCAAGGGCCAGATCGATCTTTACACCGACGCAGCCGACAAGGCGAACCCGCACGCGCAGTGGATGATCTACTGCGTCGCGAACACATCGCTGGGCCTCGCCGCGAAGGACCTCGCGTTCTTCAAGGAGTCGACGCTCGGCTCGCAAAACGGGTCGATTCCGCTTTATCAGAACGCGGAGAACGGCAGCGGCAGCAATGCCACGAACCCCAACGGGTTGAGCTTCATCAATGCGTCGGATGCTCCGAGCGGCTGCGTCACGGCGACAGGGGCGCTGCCCGGCGCTCAGCCCTACGTCGTGCACCAGAGCTGCTCGTTCACCACAATCAAGACAACCGCGAACATTACCGGCGGAGTTTCCGACGTGGAAGCGCCTCTGGTCGGCGCGAACCCTGCGTTGGTGACCCAGTACCTCTCCGCAGCGCCCGGGCTCCAAGTCGTATGGGCCGCGCCGGTCAACAACACCTTCTACCGGATGCTACAGGAGGCCGAAGGGCTCTCGGGCAATACCGCCGGTGGTGTTCCCTCGCTCACCCATGCGCAGCTCGCTGGGATTTACTCGGGCGTTGACGCTGATGTGAGCACAATCTTCAACGACGGCGGCTCGATCAACTCCGAGCCCACGGATGCGGCCACGACGGCCATCGCGATCTGCCGGCGCGAGTTCGGCTCGGGCACCGAGGCCTCCGCCGAGGTGTTCTGGCTGAACGAAGGCTGCGGCGGCAATGGGGGCACGAATGCCAGCACTTTGGTGATCCCGGCGGAGAATGCAGGTGCGGGCGTCATCGAGGAGACCTCGACGGGCAATATCGCGGGCTGCCTGAAAGCCTTCGACGGCAGCGGATCCGTCACGGACTACCTTGGAACGGCTTATTCGACCGGTGGTCCGCGTCCGGCCATTGGGATCATCAGCTCCGAGAATGGGCCCTCGACCTTCGTTCTCGGGCCTGCGCCCGCAGCCTCTGGACAGGGCGGAGTCGGTGTGGTCAAGGTGGACGGCGCGCTGCCGACGCTCGAGAACGTGGCGAACGGCTCTTACCCGTTCTTCAGCGAGGATGTGCTCTATAACATCTCCAACACCAGCCTCTACACCGGAGATGCAGCGACCGTCTGGAATGCGGTGAAGACGAACATCGGCACACCTTCGTTCCTCTCGGATGGCAACGAGAACTACCAGAACTACTGGGGTCAGAGCGGCGACCTGTCACCGCCGAGCATCTATAACCCGCCGAGCGTGTTCCCGGCCACGGCAGCGAGTGTGTTTGCATCGCCGAACGGTGCTATGACCAAGTCCCTCTCCGGCGCGCCGGACAACTGCGATCCGGCGATACCCTATGGAGTGACGGCGACCTACCAGTACCTGAATCAGTAGTCATCGGCAAGAACAAATCCAAAGAACCAAGCCACATTCGGCTGCCCGCTTGCACGGCGGGCAGCCGATTCCTTTTGGATGGACGAGCCACCACGCTCGTCTCGAGTCACGATGTGCTCAAGCGGCAGCGTCATACAAACGTGTGACGCCTGCGTGCGGCAGTCCGGAAGTCGGCGGCATTCGGCGTCGAGGTCGGTTTGGAAGGAGCGTCATGGATGCGTCATACGGGACTACTACCTTTCAGTCTCGAGAGACAGAATGCTTGGCAGACGAGGATCGGGGGGCGAGTGAGCGGGTTCGTCGCACGCCGGCGGGAGCGGGTCGTCTCACATGCCGTCCCTGTGGGACTCGCGATCGTCCTGCTCCTTGCAGGCCGGAAAGGTTGGGCCCAGGCGACCGCTAGCCCGTCCGCGGCGTCGAAGTCCGCGGCGTCGAAGTCCGACAATCGCTTCGACATCCTGGAGTATCGCGTGCTCGGCAACTCGCTGCTCCCCAATCGTGCCGTCGAGCGTGCGGTCTATCCTTTCCTCGGGCCGAATCTCGATCTCGCGGCCATTCAGCACGCCGTCGCGTCCCTCGAGAAAGCTTACAAGGACGCGGGCTATGGAACGGTCTTCGTCGACATTCCCGAGCAACGCGTAGGCGATGACGGCGTCGTCCGGCTCCGAGTGACGGAAGGGCGGCTCGACAGCGTGCAGGTGAAGGGAGCACGGTACTACGCGGGACGGCAGCTCCTTGCGGAGCTCCCTGCCCTGAAGGCCGGCGCAACCCCGAACCTGCCCGCGCTGCAGCAGCAGCTCGCCCGCGTGAACGCGCAGACGCCGGATAGAACCGTCACGCCGGTCCTGAAAGCGGGACCTGAGGTCGGGACGGTGGACATCGACCTGGATGTCCGTGATGACTTGCCGCTTCACGGGTCGGTTGAAGCGGACGACCAATATACGGCGAACACGACTCCGAACCGTGTCTCAGCCTCCCTGAGCTACGACAACCTCTGGCAGCTCAATCATAGTCTGTCGCTGCAATTCCAGACGGCGCCTGCGGATCCGAAGGACGCGGAGGTCGAGGCCGCGACGTACCTGCTGCGCCAGGAAGATCCGGCGGCGGGCATGTGGGCCTTCAGCGCCATTCACACGGACAGCAACGTGGCGACGCTCGGCACGCTGGGCGTGCTCGGCAAGGGCTCCATCTACGGCGTTCGTTGGATCGACCCCGTAGTCAATACCCAGGCGCTCTCCCAGTCTGTCACTCTCGGGGTCGACTACAAGGATTTCCTCGAGGATATCCAGCTCTCGGGGTCTCCCGGCCTGCAGACACCGATCAAATATCTCAACTGGTCTGCGCTCTACTCCGGTGCGTGGCGGACATCGGACCGCACAGTCAGCTTCAGCACCGGCGTCAACTTCGGCATCCGAGACCTCGTGAACCAGCCCGAGGAGTTCGACTCCCGGCGCTACGGGGCTCTGCCGAACTACTTCTACGTGCGCAGCTCCGGCGAGGTGCTGCAGGGTCTGCCGGGCGGACTTGCGGTTCTGGCCCGCTTCAATGGGCAATGGTCTCCGAGCCCGCTCATCGACGACGAGCAGTTCGCGATGGGCGGACTCGACACGGTGCGCGGCTACCTGGTCGCGGAAGCGCTCGGCGATGAGGCCGCCACCGGCACGCTCGAGCTGCATAGCCCTGAGATTGGCCGGAGCTGGGGCCCCGAGCTGCATGGATTCTATGCGTTCGTTTTCGGCGATGTGGGCCTCGTCGGCCTGCAGGAGCCCTTGCCCGAGCAGCCGCGCTGGACTCATCTCGGGAGCACGGGTCTAGGCCTGCGCATGGAGGGCGCATCCGGGCTGCAGGGTGCGTTCGATTACGCGCTGCCGCTGGTGACGGGACCGTATACCCATCGCGGAGATCCCCGTATCGATTTCTCCGTGCAGTACGGCTTTTAGAGGAGGCCGCAGCCGTGAAGCGGTTCACCTTCCGACAATCCCCGATTCCCGCTCCTCCTCGCTCGCTCGGGCTCGTGGCCGCCGCAGTAGCGGCCGCTCTCACGGGCGCGCGCGCCCAGGCAGGACCGCCTACGCTCCCGGTAGCCTGCCCCTGCACGCCTGCCGGAGGCACCGCCGTGCCGTTTGCGGGGTATGGCACGGCGAGCTGGGCCCAGAGCGGCTCCAAGCTGACCGTTACGCAAGGCTCCTCGAGCGCGCTGCTCAACTGGCAGAGCTTCAACATCTCCGCAGGTGCGACGGTCCAGTTCGCGCAGCCGAGTTCGACGTCCGTTGCGATCAACAAGATCGTTCTGGCCAACCCGTCCAGCATCTTCGGCGCGCTGAATGCCAACGGGCAGGTCTTCCTCATCAACCCGAACGGCATCCTCTTTGGCGCGACGGCCCAGGTGAACGTCGGGAGCCTGGTCGCCTCTACGCTCGACATACCGGCGTCCGATCTGCAGCTCGTGCTCACCAACGGACTCACCGCGCCGCTTGCGAACGGCGGGCAGCCGGCGTTTTCAGGGTCGTCGACAAACGGGTCCATTACCGTTCAGCAGGGTGCATCCCTTCAGACCCCCGACGGTGGGACGATCCTCATGTTCGCCCCGACCGTGACCAATCAGGGGACGCTCCAGGCTCCGGGCGGACAGGTCATGCTGGCAGGGGGTACCTCAGTTTACCTCGCGAGCAGCACCGATCCGACACTGCGCGGGTTGCTCGTAGAAGTGAGCGGCGACGGCACGGTGACGAACGGCAGCTCCAGCAACACGAATGTTACGTCGGCCGCACAGCTGGTGGGCCAGATCGTCTCGACCGAAGGGAATGTCACGCTCGCGGCACTCGCCGTGAACCAGGACGGGCTGGTTTCGGCCACGACCTCCGTCCGCGAGAACGGCTCCATCGTGCTGCAGGCGCGCACGGGATCGGTGACGGACGGAGGCCTGAGCTCGGCTCAAACCGCCAACGAGGTGGCCACCCAGCAGGGCACGGGCGGCTACAACATCGTCGCGGGAACCGGTGGCACGCTCACGGTCGGCCCGAACAGCGTTACCGCCGTCACGCTCGACACCGCCGATACGGAGACGGCCGTCGACTCCGTGCCGCAACCGAAATCGGACGTGAAGATGTTCGCGTCCAACGCGCAGATCCAGAATGACGCGACGGTAACCGCCACCAGCGGCTCCATCGATGTGACCGCGTTGCTCAACCAAGGAGGGGCCGAAATCGGTCAAACGTCGCAATCGGACGGGAGCAGCGTTTACATCGCGCCGGACGCCACGCTCGACGTATCCGGCGCCTCGGTGACGCTCCCGGCGAGTTCCGTCGTGATTCCTGCGGAGCTCCAGGGCACTGAGCTCGCGGACTTTCCGGTGCAGCGCAATGGCGCTCTGTTTGGCACCACGGTCTACGTCGACTCCCTCTTGTACGGCACCCGAGCGGACGGTAGCACGTGGGTGGGCACTCCGCTCGCCGACGTGAGCGGGGAGATCGCGGCGATTCCGCGCAACGTGCAGGAGCGAAACCTGACGGGTGGCACGGTCACCCTGCAGTCGCAGGGCGACGTGGTGGTGGCCTCTGGGGCCAAGATCAATGTTTCCGGCGGAGCAACGAACTACACCGCAGGCTATCTCGATACCACCGAGCTCGAGACGGCCGCGGGAACCCAGGTGAACATCTCTCAGGCCGATCCCGATGTGGTGTACACCGGCATCGCAAAACCGACATACACCGTGACCGATCCGAAGTGGGGCGTCACGAACACATACACGCTGCCCGGCGTCGGACCGAGCATCGAGTATCAACCTGCATTCACGGTTGGTGCGGACGCGGGGACGGTGAATCTGGTGGCACCCCACTTCGTGCTGGACGGCACGATCGACGGGCAGGCAACGGTTGGCCAGTACCAGCGCACGCCGCCCGTCCTCGATCCGGCCGATTGGCCCGAAAATGTGGTGGCCTCGGACGATGCCGGTAGCCCCCAGAGCGATGAGATGTATCGTCCCGCCGACGAGGTGCCCCTCGCGGGAACCTTGAATATCGGCGACGCCAGTCCCCTCGGGGGGGTGAGCGGCCCGAGCGGCGGCTCGGAATACGTTCTGGGCAACGTCACCTTCAGTTCCGGAGCCGTGCTGCCCGGCCTGATGGCGGCAGGCTTTGATCCCACGACGGACCAGCTGCCGACGAACTACACGTCGGCGCTTCGGCCGGATCTGTTCGGACCCCAAGGGATCGGCGAACTGGCGATCTACAGCGACGGCAGCGTCAGCATCCCGGCGGGCGTGCACCTCGACTTCCCCGCAGGTGGCGCGCTCAGCATGACAGCTAACGCCATCGATGTGGAGGGCAGCGTGAGCGTGCCTGGCGGCGACATCGCCATGACCGCGACGAGCACCTTCTCGAGTCCGCAGTTCCCTGACGCCTCGCAGCTGCCGAGCATCGACCTCGGACCGAATGCGGTGCTCACAGCGCTCGGCGCCTGGGTCAACGACAGTCCGGTGCTCAATCCTGACGGCCCTTCCGGTCCGCTGTTCCTCAATGGGGGCTCCGTCTCGTTGAGCGCGCAAGGCGGCAATTTGACGCTCGCTCCCGGCTCTCTCATCGACGTGTCCGGGGGTGCCCAGCTCACCTCGGCGGGGACGATCACCTATGGGTCGGGTGGGACCATCACCTTGGGAGTGTCGCCCTACGAGGTGGCAGACTCCAGCTTCCTACCAACCACGCTCGACGTTGGGGGGACCCTGCGAGGCTACGCGGAGGAATCCGGCGGAACCTTGCAACTCACCGCCGACACGGTGTGCATCAGTGCGACCGATTGCAGCGGTGGCGATCCGAGCGCGCTGTGGCTCGCTCCGTCGTTTTTCCAGCAGGGGGGCTTCGGCAACTACCTCGTCAACTCGTCATACGGCGGACTCACGGTCGAGCCGGGCACGGTGATCGATCTCGTCCAGCAAAATCTCCTGGCTCCCGCCAATCCCACGGGGATCCCGAGCGCCGCGGCGTTCGAGCCGCTCGCGTCGCTGGTCGTGCTGCCGGTCGTGCTGCGGCAGCCGACGAGCTTGACGCTGTCCGCCAACGTGTCCGTCCCCGCACAGGACGCGCTGAGTACCGAGAGCGAAATCGATGAACTGCCGTCGCTGCAGATCGGCACAGGCGCCGTCATCTCCGCAGACCCGCAGGCGCAGATTGCCCTCTCATCGAACAGCCGGATCATCGACGACGGCATCATCCAGGCGCCTTCCGGCACGGTCTCGATGACGCTCACCAGCACTCTGCCGATCACCACGTACGACGCAACCCAGGCCA
>JASHTA010000553.1 GCA_030040795.1 Gammaproteobacteria bacterium
TGCTCGAGGAGCCAGCGCCCGGTCGCCTCGTCGACCACGACGGGCAACAGACCGTTCTTCAGCGCATTGCTGCGGAAGATATCGGCGATCTCGGTGCTCACCACGGCGCGAAAGCCGTAGTCGACGAGAGCCCAAGGCGCGTGCTCGCGCGAGGAGCCGCAGCCAAAATTGCGGCCGGCCACGAGGATCGTGCAGCCCGCCGCCTCGGGACGGTTGAGGGGAAAATCCGCCCGCGGCGTGCCGTCCGGAGCGTAGCGCCAGTCCGTGAACAGTTGCCGGCCGAGGCCCAGGCGCGTCGTCGTGGTGAGGAAGCGCGCGGGAATGATCTGGTCGGTGTCGATGTTGGACGCCGGCAGCACGACGGTCCGCGAGCGAACGGTTCTCAGGGGGTCCATGGGGCTCCTAGAGCAGCTCGCGCGGATCGGTGACGCGCCCGCGCACGGCCGAGGCCGCCGCAGTGAGCGGGCTCGCCAGCAGCGTGCGGCTGCCGGCGCCCTGACGTCCCTCGAAGTTGCGGTTGCTGGTGCTCACCGAGTACTCGCCGCGCGCGACCGTATCACCGTTCATGCCGATGCACATCGAGCAGCCGGACTCGCGCCACTCCGCACCGGCCTCGAGGAAGATCCGATCGAGCCCTTCGGCCTCGGCCGCCGCCTTGATCTGTTGCGAGCCGGGCACGACGAGCATGCGTACGCCCTGCGCGAGCTTGCGCCCACGCAGCACGCGCGCGGCCCCTCGCAAATCCGACAGGCGCGAATTGGTGCAGCTGCCGACGAACACGACGTTCACCGCCCGGTCACGCAGCGACTCGCCGGCCTCGAGGCCCATGTAGTCGAGGGCCCGCTCGAACATCGGATCGTTCGGCCGCGACGGCACGCGGCCGCTGATCGGAATGGCCATGCCGGGATTGGTGCCGTAGGTGATCATCGGCTCGACGCCGCCCGCGTCGAAGCTCACTTCCCGGTCGAACCGCGCACCCGCGTCGGTCGGCAATTGCCGCCAGGCCTCGATCGCGCGATCCCAGTCCGCGCCCTGCGGCGCGCGGGGGCGGCCGCGCAGATAGGCGTAAGTGGTCTCATCCGGCGCGATCATTCCGGCGCGCGCTCCGGCCTCGATGGACATGTTGCAGACCGTCATGCGCCCATCCATGTCGAGCGCGCCGATCGCCTCGCCGTAGTACTCGATCACGTGGCCCGTGCCGCCTGCGACACCGATCTGGCCGACAATCGCAAGAACTAAATCCTTCGCCGTGACGCCTGCCGCCAGGCGTCCGCTCACGCGGATGCCGAGTGTGCTCGGCCGGCGCTGCAGCAGGCACTGGGTCGCGAGAACGTGGCCGACCTCCGTCGTCCCGATGCCAAACGCGAGAGCCCCGAACGCGCCATGCGTGCTCGTGTGGCTGTCGCCGCAGACGATGGTCTTGCCGGGCTGCGTGAGGCCGAGCTCCGGGCCGATGACGTGCACGATGCCGCGCAGCGCGCTCTTCAGCCCGAGCAGCTCGACGCCGAACGCGACACTGTTCGCCTCGAGCGTGCGGACCTGCGTCGCCGCCGACTCGATCGTGATCGGCGCGCCGCCGAAGATCTGCTCCGTACGCGTCGGAGTGGAGTGGTCGAGGGTTCCGAGCGTGAGATCCTTGCGCCGCACCGGCAGGCCGCGGGCGCGCAGCTCCGTGAACGCTTGGGGCGACGTCACTTCGTGAATCAGATGCAGATCGATGTACAGAACGGCCGGAGTGTCTGCGGTCTCCGCGACGACCTCGTGCCGCTCCCAAACCTTCTGGAACATCGTCTTCGCCGTCATGCTCTCGGCCTCACACGGCTGTTTGGGCCGCGCGCGCGGCGCCCGATTGCTCTTCGCGCGGGCGCGCGCCGGCGCGCTGCGCAAGCTCGATCCGGTTCACCACCTCGAGGAACGCCTGAGTGCTCGACTCGATGATGTTGGTACTGACGCTCGAGCCGCGGTAGGTGCGCCGGTTGTACTCCACGTACACGATGGCCTCGCCCTGAGCGTCCTCGCCCCCTGTCACGCCGTGCAGCTCGAACTTCTTGAGCACCACGCTCACGCCGGTCGCCGCCTCGATGGCCTTGAACGCCGCGTCCACGGGTCCATCGCCTCGGGCGGTCTGCTCGACGCTGCGGCCGTCGGCATGCACGAGTCGCACGACCGCTTCCGCCGGGCCTCCGCTGTCGGTCACGGTCCTGAGCTCGACCAGCGTCCACGGGCCGCCCGCGCTCTGCTCGGCGCGCAGCACGAGCGCCTCGATGTCCCCGTCGAAGAGCTCCTTCTTCTTGTCCGCGAGCGTCTTGAACTCGGTGAACACGCGGTTGAACTCCGTCTCATCCAGCTCGAAGCCGAGCTCCTCGATGCGCTGCCGCAGCGCATGCCGTCCGCTGTGCTTGCCGAGCACGAGGCTGCTGCGCGACAGCCCGACGTCCTCCGGCCGCATGATCTCGTAGGTCGAGCGATGGCGCAGCATGCCATGCTGGTGAATGCCCGCCTCGTGCGCGAACGCGTTCTCGCCGACGACCGCCTTGTTGCGCGGTATCGACACGCCCGTGATGCTCGCGACGAGCCGCGAGGTGGGGTAAAGGCGGCTCGTGTCGATGCGCGTGCGGGCATTGAAGAACGTCTCGCGGGTCTTGAGCGCCATCACGACTTCCTCGAGCGAGCAGTTGCCGGCCCGCTCGCCGATGCCGTTGATGGTGCATTCGATCTGTCGCACGCCCGCCACGACGGCGGTGAGGCTGTTCGCGACCGCCATCCCGAGATCGTTGTGGCAGTGGACCGAGAGCGTGACGCCCTCGATGCCCCGGACGTTCTTGCGCAGGTAGCGGAACAGCTCCGCGAACTCGTCGGGGACCGTGTAGCCGACCGTGTCCGGTATGTTGATCGTCGTGGCGCCTGCGGCGATGACGGCCTCGACGACTTGTGCGAGAAACTCGAGCTCGGTGCGCGAGGCATCTTCCGGCGAGAACTCGACGTCCTCGCAAAGCTCGCGCGCAATGCGCACGCCCTCAACGGCGTTGCGCACGATCTCCTCCTGCGCCATGTTGAGCTTGTACTGGCGGTGGATGGCGCTCGTCGCGAGAAAGACATGCAGCCGGTGGCGCGGCGCATCGCCCAGCGCCCGCGCCGCAAGCTCGATATCGGCGCGGTTGCAGCGTGCGAGGCCGCAGATCACCGGGCCGTGCACCTCGCGCGCGACGGCGTTGACGCTCTCCCAGTCGCCCTGGGAGGCGGCGGGGAAGCCCGCCTCGATCACATCGACGCCGAGCTCCGCCAGCGCGCGCGCCACGCGCAGCTTCTCGGGCTGGGTCATGCTGCAGCCGGGGGACTGCTCGCCGTCGCGCAGCGTGGTGTCGAAGATGATGACGCGGTCGGGATCGGCAGCCATCGGTGTCACTCCTCGGGTGGGCCTCCCCACGCCTCTCAGGCGCGGCGCTCGTTGAGCCAGGGCATGCGTGCCCGCAGCGTCGCGCCGACCTTCTCGATGGGGCGCGAGAGATCGGCCTTCAGCAGCTTCTTGTAATGGCGGCGGCCGGAGGCGTACTCCCGGATCCACTGGCGCGCGAACCGGCCGTCCTGGATCTCCTTGAGAATGCGGCGCATCTCCTGCTTGACATGCGCATCGATCACGCGCGGCCCGCGGGTGAGATCCCCATACTTGGCGGTCTCGCTCACGAACTGGTGCATCTTCTTGATGCCGCCCTCGTGCAGCAGGTCCGTGATGAGCTTCACCTCGTGCAGGCACTCGTAGTAGGCGACCTCGGGCTGATAGCCGGCCTCGACCAGGGTCTCGAAGCCCTTCACGATGAGCTCCGTCACTCCTCCGCAGAGCACGGTCTGCTCGCCGAACAGGTCGGTCTCGGTCTCCTCGGCGAACGTGGTCTCGAGCACGCCGCCGCGCGTGCCGCCGATCCCGTGCGCGTAGGCGAGCGCCTTCGCGTGCGCGCGGCCCGTTGCATCCTGGGCCACGGCGATGAGGCAGGGGACTCCACGCCCTTGCTGGTACTGGCGCCGGACCAGGTCTCCGGGACCCTTGGGCGCGATCAGGACGACGTCGAGGTCCTTCCGCGGACGGATCGTGCGGAAGTGAATACTGAAGCCGTGCGCGAACAGCAGCGTGGCGCCGCGCTTGAGGCTCGGGGCGATCGACTCGTAGAGCTCGGACTGCACGAGATCGGGGGTGAGCATCGCGACCAAGTCCGCATGGCGGGCCGCATCGGCGGGCTCCGCCACGGCGAGCCCGTCACGGCGCGCCTTCTTCCAGCCCTCGCCGCCCTTGCGCACTCCGACGACGACGTCGTAGCCGCTGTCCTTGAGGTTCAATGCATGCGCGCGGCCCTGGCTGCCGTAGCCGAGCACCGCGATCCTCGCTCCGCGGAGGGCCTTCTTGTCGACGTCTTTCGGCGAATACAACTTCATCGTTACGCTCCCGTGGTGACTCGATGCAAAAAACCCCGCACCCGCCCTCGTCGTGGGGCCGGTGCGGGGTTCTTCGGTCGTTCGCGTTTGGCTCGAGCTCTCGACTAGCGCGACCGACCCGCACCGGCTCCCGTCGGGAGCGGCAGGCCCGTAAGCAGCAGCAGCGCGAGAGGCGTGGGAGTGCCTGACACCGTCGCTTCTCTGAAGGGTGCGGTCATCGCGAGTAACGAGGACTGGAGTGGTGAATCCGTAGCCGTATGGTGGAGGATGGGAGCACAATCGCCTCAATGTTGTCAATTGACGCGGAGCCCGTTCGCGCAGCGGAATCCGGCGCGAGCCGGCCCCTGTGGCTTACGACCGAAGCCGGCCTGCCGGAGTGGGTCGCCTCCCAAACCCCCGAGATCGCCGATCTCGGCAACGTCTCCACTTCCTCGTTCGCCGGCTCGATCACCGCGGCTCTGTTCCTCAAGCGCTTCGTAACGGTGGCGAGAGCGTGGCTGCATCTCGACATCTACGCCTGGAATGCGAAAGAGCGTCCGGGACGTCCGGTTGGCGCCGAAGCTCAATGTGTCCGCGCACTCTATCGGCTGATCCGAGCGCGATTCGGCTGAGGATGAGCACCGGTGCTGCGGCGGCGCCGGCACACTGCCACAGGTTCCACGCGCACCGGCGCACGTTCCAAGCGCACTGCCGCGCATCCCGCGGGCTGCGAACTTGCAACGGCCGGCCGAGTCCAATTTTGCACGGTGGCGGGGCGGTGGCAGGCCCACCGGGCGAGTCAACCGCCTCATGACGGTGGCAAGCCGGCGAGAGGGCCTCGTGCGAATGGGTATACAGGTTGCTGCATAGGCCGAGCGGCGACTTTCCAATCTACTGAAGAAGGTCGCCGGAAGGTTTGCCGGCCGATGGCCTCGGGCGCATCGCCCCGGAGGTGGGGTGCGGGAGCGACATATCGTCGCGCCGCATGCGACCGGGGGAGCCCAACCTACATCTCGGGCATGAGCGGAGTTGTCAGTGCGCGGGGTAGCGGTTAGAGTTCGCAGGGTATACGTCGATGCCTGGCCTCTGTGCCCAAGCGCACGCGGCTCAGCACGCCGCGACACATTTATTACAGCAGTAACGCGCCTGGGGAGGTCCGCTCGAAGCATATGCCGTCCTGGCCAGGCCGGCAGGACGCCCGAGGCGATGCGGGGAAAGTTGCCGGCTTTTGGGGTACCAACGCGAGTCCAACTTGGACTTGCGCGGGGATTAAAACGTAGCTACTTTGCGGCGCCTGCCCACTACCGGGCAGTCCGTGCGGACTTACAGTACTGATCGATCGTACATGGCTGCCTATACGTCACACGACTCTCAGTTCTTCTCACGGCGCATCATCGTTTTCCTCATTGCCGTCGCCGTGCAGGTATTCGCGCTCTTCGCCTTGGAGGCGGGGCTGGCTCAGCGGGTGATGAACGTCATCGCTCCGCCGATCCAGACCAACATCGTGCAGGAGGTTCAGAAGCACGATGAGCCGCCCCCGCCGCCGCCGCCCAAGATGGAGCGGCCGCCGGTCGAGGTGCCTCCGCCCGAGGTCGCGATCAACGTTCCGCCCGAGACCACCTCCACGGCCATCACGGATGTCACCAGGCATCACGTCGCCCCGCCGGCGCCGCGCCCGGCCCCGGTTCATCGGGTCGTGCGAGTTGGAGCGCGGCTCGACCAGAGGCACTCTCCCTCCACGGACGATTACTACCCGCCCGTCTCGCGCCGCCTGGAAGAGCAGGGCACCACCACGGTCCATGTGTGCTCCAACCCGGATGGCCGAACGGCGGGCTTGCCGACCGTCTCCAAGAGCTCGGGCTCGAAGCGGCTCGACGAGGCGGCGGTGAAGTGGGCCAGTAATGCCCGCTTCTTCCCCGGGACGGAAGACGGCAGACCGGTCGAGTCGTGCCTGAACTTCCTCGTCAAGTTCGAATTGACGGACTGATCAAGCAGTTTATGACAGGGGGCGCTTCAGGCGCCCCTCGCTTTTAAGATCGAGGAGACTATGAACGCAGCCGCACCAGTAACCAACCCCTACGACTTCCACTCGTTCGTCTTCAATTCGGACATGCTGTCCCACATCGTGTTCGGCGTCTTGGTCTTGATGTCGCTCGCCACGTGGTACCTGGCGCTGACGAAGATCTGGGATCAGCGCAAGCTCAAGCAGTCGGGCAGGCTCGCCGAGCGGCAGTTCTGGACCGCAGCGTCGGTGAAGGACGGAGTCGAGCGCCTGAGGAAGGGCGACGAGTATCGCCGGATCGCCGAGGAAGGCTTGCGGGCGCAGTCCCATCACGACGGGCGCCTCACGGACCGCATCGACCTCAACGAGTGGATCACCATGTCGCTGCAGCGGGCCGTCAATACGTCGAACACGCAGCTGCAGTCCGGAATGGGGCTGCTCGCCTCGGTCGGCTCCACGGCACCGTTCGTCGGCCTCTTCGGCACGGTCATCGGCGTCATCCAGGCGCTGGTCTCCATCGGCGTGTCCGGACAGCCGAGCATCGACAAGGTGGCAGGCCCGATCGGCGAGGCGCTCATGATGACCGCCGTGGGTCTGCTCGTCGCCGTGCCGGCCGTGCTCCTTTACAACTGGCTCGTAGGGCGCAACAGAGTCGTGCTCGATGGCCTCAGGAATTTCTCGAGCGATCTGCACGCCTATCTCCTCGGAGGGGCGCGGGTGGGCGGCGAGGCGGCCTCGGCACGCCCCGGTCCCGCCGCGGCTGCCGTGGGGCGCAAGTGACAGGTCCCCGGGACAGCCTCGCTCCGCCGGACCCGCGCGCGACCCGCGCGGGCGGCAGCGTCGCGCAAGTTGAGAAACAGTCATGTCAATGAGTGTCAGCGCGCCGAGCGATGGCGACGTCGACGGCGACAACGCGAAAGTCAACTCGTCGATCAACACGACTCCGCTCGTGGACGTGATGCTCGTGCTGCTCATCATCTTTCTCATCACCATTCCGGTCATCCGGAGCACGCCGGTCCACGTGGACCTGCCGAACGCGGTGAATATCCCGACCCAGACCAAGCCGACGAACATCGTCATTTACGTGGCGAAGGACGGCCGGATCTTCTGGGAGGACGATCTGGTACCGAACGAGCAGACCCTGATCAGCAAGGTGGCGGAATCGGCCGTCATCAAGCCGCAGCCCGAGATCCACATCCGGGCGGATAGGGACGCACAGTTCGCCTCGATCGGACGGGTGCTGTTCGCCATCCAGCGCGGTGGCATCGTGAAGGTGAATTTCATCACCGAGCCGGACAAGAACAGCATTCAGCAGTTCCTGTACATGCAGCACTGAACCGAAGCGGAGACTCTCGAAGATGGCAATGTCGGTTGGAACCTCGGATGGCGAGGAGATGGTCGATATCAACACCACGCCGCTCATCGACGTGATGCTGGTGCTTCTCGTGACGCTTATCATTACGCTGCCGGTGATGACCCACGCCGTGAAGATGGACATGCCGAACGCCAACAATCCGCCGCCGCCGCAGGAGCGGCCCGACGTCATCAACCTCGAGATCGACTACGACGGGACGATCGTGTGGGACGGCAACGTCGTAAAGGACATGCCCACGCTCGACAACTACTTCCACCAGGAAGCGATGAAGGACCCGCAGCCGGAGGTCCATCTGCAGCCCGATCGCCACGCGAAGTACGATGTCGTCGCGAAGGTGCTGGCCTCGGCGCAACGGAACCACATGGTCAAGATCGGCTTTGTCAATGTGGGTGAATTCAATCAGTAGCCCCGCTTCGGGGCGTGCGATACGTCAGGTCCACCATGAACAGACTCAAGCCCGCAGCGGCGCTGCTCAGCGCCACCCTGATCGGAGGAGGACTGAGCCTCGCGCTCGTCCCGGCCCACAGCGCTGACAAACCCACCGTGTCCCGGGCGTTCGGCAAGCCCTTGCAGGCGGCGCAAAAGGATGAGAGCAAGGGCGACTTCCGCGCCGCCTTGGCCGAGCTCGACAAGGCGCGGGCGCTGCCCAAGCCCTCGCCGTACGAGACGCATGCCATCAACGAGCTCGCGCTGTACGCCTATGTGAGGACCAAGAATTATGCGGCGGCGGCGCAGGCCATGGAGGCGACGATCGGCGACGGATTCACGACGACCGAGACGGAGCACACGCGGCTGCAGCAGCTCGCGGGCCTCTACTACCAGCTCAAGGACTACGGGAAGGCCGCGCAGTTCGGCGAGCGCGCGGTGAAGGGCGGCTTCGCGACCGGCAATACCATTACCATCGTGAGCCAGGCCTATTACATCAAAGGTGATTTTCGCAACGCCGAAAAGTTCACGACCGGCGTGGTGAACGATGAGATCAAACGGGGAGCCACCCCGTCGGAACCGCAGCTGCAGATTGTTCTCGACTCCTGCGTGCAGCTCAAGGACGACTCCTGCACCGAGCGTTCGCTCGAGCGTCTGGTCACGTACTATTCGAAGCCCCTGTACTGGCGGGACCTCATGGACTCGCTCTACCAGTCGAAGGAGGCCGAGAACAACGACTCGGACATGCTCAACATCTATCGGCTCGCGATGGATGTGGGCGCGATAACCATGCCCTCGCAGTACATCGAGATGGCGCAGCTTGCCCTGGAGCAGGGCTCCCCGGGAGATGCGGAGCAGGTCCTCGACAAGGGCTTCGCGGCCAACATATTCACCGACACGCACGACCGCGAGCACGCCAATCGGCTGCTCGCGAATGCGAAGAAGCAGGCGGAGACCGACCAGTCGAGTCTCGCCAAGCTCGCGGCGGATGCCGCGGCGGCGCCCATGGGCGATAAGGACGTGGCGGTCGGCGTGGCCTATCTCGGCTACCAGCAATACGACAAGGCCGCGGATGCGCTCGCTCAGGGGCTCATGAAGGGCGGCGTGAAGAACGAAGCCCAGGCGCAGCTGCTCCTCGGTATCGCGCAGCTGAAGGCCGGCCGAAAAGCCGACGCGCTCAAGTCTTTCCATGCCGTCATGGGCGATCCGACGCTGGAGCGCCTGGCGGCGCTCTGGGGCTTGCGGGCCCGCGGACCGGGCGGCGCTGTCGCGAACAGCTAAGAGCGAGGAACGGAGCACCATGACGATCAAGGCCGGTGACCGCATGCCGCAGGGCACTCTCAAGAGGATGACCTCGGAGGGGCCCCGGGACCTCTCGACGGACGAGCTCTTCAAGGGCAAGAAGGTCGTCCTTTTCAGCGTACCGGGCGCCTTCACTCCGACCTGCGATGCGAAGCACCTGCCGGGCTTTCTGCAGCGTGCAGCCGACCTCAAGGCGAAGGGGGTCGACACCATCGCCTGCATGGCGGTGAACGACGTGTTCGTCATGAACGCGTGGGGCAAGTCGTCCGGAGCGGGCGACAAGGTCCTGATGCTCGCGGACGGCAACGGCGACTACGCCAAGGCGCTCGGCCTCACGATGGATGCCAGCCGCTTCGGCATGGGCACGCGCGGCCAGAGGTTCGCGCTCGTCGTGGAGGACGGTACCGTCCGGCACGTCTTCGTCGAGGCTCCCGGGGAGTTCAAGGTCTCCGCGGCCGAGCATGTCTTGAGCAATTTGTAGCGGCGGGTCGCCGTCAGGAGAGCAGCTTCTCGAGCTGCGGGACGATCTCGAAGAGATCGCCCACGAGTCCAATGTCCGCCACCTCGAAGATCGGCGCCTCAGCGTCCTTGTTGATGGCGACGATCGTCTTCGCGTCCTTGATACCGGTCAGGTGCTGAATCGCGCCCGAGATGCCGACGGCGATGTAGAGCTCGGGAGCGATGATCTTGCCCGTCTGGCCGACTTGCATCTCATTCGGGACGTACCCGGCGTCCACGGCCGCGCGCGAGGCCCCGACTGCGGCGCCGAGCTTGTCGGCCAAGCGATAGAGAAGCTGGAAGCCCTCCGCGCTGCCGAGGGCGCGGCCGCCTGAGATGACGCGTCGGGCGCTCTGCAGGTCCGGCCGATCCGTCTTGGAGGCCGACACCGAGACGAACCGCGTATGGGCGGCGGCCGCCGTGCCGACACTCGCCGACTCGATTCGCGCCGACCCGCCACCCGGCGCCCCCGCGTACGAGGCGGTGCGGACGGTACCGACGATGATTGGGGCGTCCACTACGTCGACCGTGACGACGACATTACCCGCGTAGATCGGGCGCTTGAAGCGCGTGGGGCTCTCGACGGCCATGATGTCGCTCACTTGCGGTGCATCGAGCAAGGCGGCCAAGCGCGGCATCAGATCTCGGCCGAACGTCGTGGAGGGGCCGAGCACATGGCTGTACCCGCCGGCGAGCTGGGCGAGCTGGGCAAGCTGCGGAGCGAGCACGGCGGCGATCGGATGCGCGTTGGCCGCCTGCTCGACTTTCAGCACCGTCTCGACACCCTTGAGCTCGGCAGCCTGAGCGGCGACCGCTCCGGCGTCCGCCGCGCACACGGCGACCGTGACCTGGGCGCCGGCGATGGCACTCGCGCACGTGACACAGCGGGAGGTGCTGGGACTGAGCGTCGTGCCGTCGTGCTCGGCGACGACGAGCGCGCCGGCCACTATACGAGCCCCTTTTGCTTGAGCGCGGCGGCGAGCTCCGCGGCATCCTTGACTCGGATGCCCTTCTGCCGCTGAGGAGGAGGCTCGAAGCGTACGGCCTTGACCCGCGCGCGGCTCGAGACGCCGAGCGAGCTCAGGCTCAAGGTGTCCAGGGGCTTTCGCTTCGCCTTCATGATGTCCGGCAGCTTGACGTAACGCGGCTCGTTGAGGCGCAGGTCGGTCGTGAAGACCGCCGGAAGGCCGACCTCCAGGGTCTCGAGTCCCTGATCCACCTCACGGGTCACGATCGCCTTCTCTCCGGCGAGCTCGATCTTCGAGGCGAACGTCGCCTGCGGCCGATCCCAGAGCGCCGCGAGCATGGGTCCGGTCTGACTGTTGTCGTCGTCGATCGCCTGCTTGCCGAGGATCACCATGAACGGCTGCTCGCGTTGCACGAGCGCGAGTAGCACGCGGGCGAGCGTGAGCGGCTCGAGTCCGAGGTCGCCTCCCGGCGCTCCGCCCGCCGAGGCCGTATCGACCAGCAGGGCTCGATCGGCCCCCATCGCGAGCGCCGTGCGCAGCTGCTGCTGGCAGTCCGCGTTCCCGACGCTCGCCACGACGACCTCGTCCGCGGCACCGCGCTCCTTGATGCGCAGCGCCTCCTCCAGGGCAATCTCGTCGAAGGGATTGATGCTCATCTTGACGCCGTCGAGCGCAATCCCGCTGCCGTCCGGCTTCACTCGCACACGGACGTTGTAGTCGACGACGCGCTTGATTCCGACCAGGACTCTTTTCATGGTCTGCGGCCAGAATCTCTGTGGGCCGCTGCGCGGCCCACTACGCTGAGCATTGAGAACTCGCTCACGGATCAGCCGACGGCGGCGCTCTGATCCGTCCCGTGGTGCGGCGGGTTGCGTCGCTGCTCCACGAATTTCACGCGAATCTTCTGCGCCGTATCCCTCAGCCGCGGCACGAAACGCTCGACGGCGAGGCGCGTGGGCACCGCGGAGGCCGCAAATCGCACCGCGACCGTCGCGAGGACGCGGTCCTCGACGAGCACCGGCACGGCCATCGCCATCTCCTCCGAAACCCGGCGCGAGCGAATGGCGGTTGCGTAGCCTTGCTCGCGCGCCTCCTCGAGGATCTTGTCCACCTCGGCGCGGCTTCGTGCGAGGCGGTCCTCCTCACGCTGCGAGCGGCTCAAGATCTCGAGGAGACAGTCGCGCTCCTCGGCGCTGCAGAAGGCGAGGTAGACGAGCCCGGAGGAGGAGGTGAGCAGCGGGATGCGAAACCCCGCGCTCAGGCGCTCCACCGCGAGCGGGCTCGCGTGATCGGTCGTATCCCGCACCAGCATCGACGTCCCGGATGGCGAGGACAGCGAGACCGGCCAGATGATCTCCTTGCAGAGATCGTTGATGCAGGGCCTCGCGATCTGCGTGACCCAGGCCTCGTCGTCGAAGCCGTCGGAGAGGCCGCGGACCATGACGGTGAGCCGGTAGCGGTCATCCGTCGCATCCCGATAGACATAGCCGGCCTGGCTCAGCGTCTCGAGAATGCGGTAGGTGGTGGTACGGGGAAGCTTGATGTCGCTCGTGACCTCGGAGACGGTCGCGCCATCGCGGCGGTTGAGTACAGCGAGAGCCTCGAGGCCGCGGATGAGTGCGCGGATGGGTCGAGTGGATTCCATGAGCTTTTGGGTCGCTTACCTGAGTCGTGGGGGTGAAAGTTTAGGAAGCGCGCGCGCGCCTGTCCAACCGGCCGTAAGCCCTCGTGTGCCGTGGGTCCGTGCATCCCCGTCCAAGACCGGCTATTCTCGGCAAAATGAGCGCCGAAACCATGCTTCGCTCGAGCGAGGGACTGCGTCACGTCCGGTACGAGATCCGCGGGCGCCTCGCCAGGCGCGCGCACGAGCTCGAGCGGCTCGGCTACGAGATCATCTCGCTCAACATCGGCAATCCGGGCCTGTTCGGCTTTCGCACGCCGGAGTCTCTGCGGCTCGCGATGATCGAGAACCTCGCCAATGCCGAGGGTTATTGTCATCAAAAGGGTATTTTTCCCGCCCGCGAAGCGATCGTGATGCACCAGCAAGCCCGCGGCGTGCAGGGCGTCACGGCGGACGAGGTGTTCATCGGCAACGGAGCGAGCGAGCTCATCGATCTGACGCTGCGCGCACTGCTCAACGACGGCGACGAAGTCCTCGTGCCGAGCCCGGACTACCCGCTCTGGACCGCGGCCGTGACGCTCAACCGCGGGCGCGCCGTGCACTATCCCTGCCGGCCGGAGAACGGATTCATTCCCGATCCGGAGGAAATCGCGCGCCTCGTGACGCCGCAAACGCGCGCGATAGTCGTCATCAATCCAAACAACCCGACCGGCGCCGTATATCCGCGGGCCGTGCTGGAGGGCATCGCGCGGCTGGCGGAGAGCCGGCACCTCGTCGTATTCAGCGACGAGATCTACGACCAGATCGTCTACGACGGCGCCCAGTTCGTGCCGATGGCGACGCTCGTGCGCGATACGCTGTGCGCCACTCTTTCCGGCCTGTCCAAGGTGTATCGCGCCTGCGGCTACAGAGTGGGCTGGGTCGTCTTCTCGGGCCGGCTGCGAGGCGCCGGAGATTATTTGAGCGCGCTCGAGCTGCTGAGCTCGCTGCGCCTGTGCAGCAACGTGCCCGGACAGTGGGCCGTGCAGACCGCCCTCGGCGGCTATCAGAGCATCCAGGAGCTCATTCTGCCGGGGGGGTGGCTCTACGAATCGCGGCGCGCCATTCTCTCCGCCATCGCCGAGAGCCGCTATCTCGAGGTGAAGCCGCCCGCGGGCGCCATGTACGCGTTCATCGGCGTGAAAACCGACGAGTTCGCGGACTTCGACGATCAGCGCTTCGCCCTCGATCTGCTCGAGCAGAAGCACGTGCTCGTCGCGCCCGGCGTCAGTTTCAACGTGCCGTACCGTACCCATTTCCGCGTGACGAATCTGCCGGACGCACCGATACTCAAGCGGGTGTTCGCGCGGATCGAGGAGGTCCTGGCGGGGTACGCCGCGAGCAAGCGCGGGGGCTCGAAAGGCACGGGGTCGAAGGGACCGGACGCGAAGGGACCGGGCACGAAGGGTTCGGACGCAAAAGGCTCTGGCTCGAGGGACACGATCGTCGAGGCCTCCGGCCGCTTCCGGTAAGCGGCTTTCGACGCGCGGCGCCCTCCCGCGGCACTCCGGGCTCGAGTCTCCCCTGCGCCGAGAGGGGATCCGCGCCGGCACCTCAAAGGGCTAATTTCTTAAGTTACCTCTCGATAAATACCATAACTATCTGAATTGCTTACGCTCAATACCCTGATCGAGCGTGATCTGGACCACGGTGCCGCGGTGGTGACGCCCAGTCCTCAGCACGCCACGGCGGTACGGCTCGCCTACGGGGTCGGGCGAATGGCTCGCGGAGAGCGAGCGTGGCGTACTCCCGATGCTCTGGCCTGGCCGGCGTGGCTCCGGCGCGAAGCCTTCCGGGCGGCGGATGCCGGTCAGCTCGTTCCGCGGCCGCTGGGTGCGGCCGAGGAATGGCTGCTGTGGCTCGAAGCGGCGGCTGAGGCGATAGGGGCCCAAGACGCCCGCCTCCCCAGCGCCGGCTCGAACGAGCTGCTCGCGGATTCACTGAGGCGGGCTGCGAGCGTGATGTTCGATGGGGGCATCCCGCTGGGCGTCCTGCGCGGGTCGGTGCGCAGCGAGAGCGAGCTGCTTGCCCGCGCGCTCGGGCATGTCGAGACACGAAGCCGCGAAGCGCGGGCGACCCCGAGCCATGCGCTCGGGGTGCTGCTTCGAGGCTGGAGGTCCGGGCCCGTGACGTTCGCCGGCTTCAGCGAATGCAGTGCCGTGCGCGCCGCCTGGTTACGGGAGGCGCCGCAGCAATTGCCGGCGGTCCGAGAGCATCGGAATGAGGAGGCTCCGGGTCGTGCGCTCACGGCACGCGCCAGCGATCCCGCGGAGGAGCTGGAGCTCGCGGCGAGCTGGTGCCACTCGCGTCTCGCGAGGGACCCGGCGAGCCGGCTGCTCGTCGTCGTTCCGGATCTGGCGGCCCGCCGAGGCGAGGCCGCCCGGATTTTCGAGCACGCGCTCGCTCCGCGGGCCGCGCTGGACGGTGAGAAGGCGAGCTGCGTCGTGGTGGAAGGCGGCGAGGCGCTCGCCGGCTATCCGCTCGTGCGACACGGACTGACCACGCTCGGGTTTCTGACGGGGGCACTCGGGCTCGAGGAGTTGAGCACCTGGCTGCGAGCGTCGTTCTGGCGCGCGCCGGCGGAGGCGCAGAGAGCTCGGCTCGATGTCTGGCTGCGCCACGTCCTCGGGATCGAGGTTACGCCGCGGCAGCTGGTGCAGGCGCTGCGGGCGGCTCCCGCCGGCCTCGGCGCTGCGGCGAGCGAGCTCGCCGGGAGCCTCGA
>JASHTA010000554.1 GCA_030040795.1 Gammaproteobacteria bacterium
GCCCGTCCCAGCTCTCCGGAACAGCTTGTCCGAGGAGCTCGAGCAACGTCGCGGTGACATCGATCTGATAGTGCAGCGCCGCGTAACGCCCGCCGGCGAGGCCCGGCCATTTGAGAATCAGGGGGACGTGGGTCGTGTACTCATCGGCCGTTTGATGGTCGCAATAGATATTGAGCTCGCCCAGCGTCTCGCCGTGATCGGCGGAGATCATCACGGCGGTGTCGCCGCCGATACCGAGCTCGCTCAACAGCTGCAGCAGCCTGCCCACGTACTCGTCGGCGAACAGGACGCCGGTGTCGTAGCCATCGAACATGGCGCGCACGGCCGCCATGTCGCCGATCTCCTGGGGCTGTCGCGGATAATGCGCTCGATCGTACTCGTTCGGGGCGAACCCGCGGCCCTCGCGGGCGCTGTGCGGTCCGCAGCCCTGCCAGTGACGGGCCCGCACTTCCTCGGTGAGCCATGCGGGGCACGGCGAGTCCGCGAACGGCTGGCCATAGGCGAGCGGCGTGCGGTACGGCGTATGCGGGTCCCACAGGTGCACATGGAGGAACCAGGCATCCTCGCGGCCGCGTCTTTTCAGCCAGTCGGCGGCGAGCGCGTAGACCTCATCCGCCGTTTCCATTCCGTATTTTCCGGCGTTGTACGCTTCATCGAAGCCCGCGTGCCAGTGAAAAGCGGAATGGCGGTGCGCGAAGGAGCTCACCGTCACCGTCCTGAGTCCCGCCTGCTTCAGGCGGTTCGGGAAGGAATCGAGGTGCAGGCGCGAGTGGAATCCGCGGGCCGCGCCGTCGATTGCGGGATCGGCGTCGGTTCCCCCGTGGTTGACGACGCCGTTGTGGATTCCAAACCGCCCGGTGAGCAGCGCCGTGCGGCTCGGAAGACACGGGGTGTCGGACGCGTAGATCCGCTCGAACACCATCGCGCTCGCGGCAACCTGGTCGATGTTCGGGCTCGTTTTGCGGGGATAGCCGTAGCAGCCGAGGTGATCGGCCCTCAAGGTGTCGATGTCGACGTACAAGAGTCGCATGCACAGGCTCCCCTGGAACTCGGGCGCGACCCGGCAGTCCGCCACCGCCACCGCCACCGCCAGCCCCGGCCCCGGTCCCGGCCCACCGCGATCCGGTGCGCCCTCTTACCATACTCCGGCCGCGAGCTGCGCCCGGCGCGGATCGGTCGCCGCGGACTCCCGGCGATGGGCCCTCCGGCCATGGAGGCCGACGCGGGCCGAAAGCATAATTATATCAATAGGTTGTAATATGGGTTGTACCAACCCTCAGCCCGCGCCATTATTGGAAGATACGCAGTGCGCTACTACCCTTTGCGCCCCACGCACGATCGCCCAGCAGAGGCAACAGGAGGTGTGCAATGAAACGGGTCTTGAGTCTCATCCTTCTCGTGGGCGCTGCCGCGCTCGTGGCATGTGCGTCGCAGGCTCCCGCATCTTCCACGGCGGGTGCCGGTCAGGGCACCGCGCTCGTCGCCAGTCAGGGAAGCTCTCCGGCCACGGCGCAGGACATCGGTTTCAAGATTCCCGCCGGCCTCACGCATAAGGTGATCAACGGCGAGGATGTCTACTGCGAGACATGGTTCCCCACGGGCACGCGTGTCCAGAAGCAGGAGAGCTGCCTCACGAAGGCCCAGCTCGAGAACCGGCAGGACAGCACCCAAGCCCTCATGGATCGGATAAACCAAACGGCCGCCTACGGTGTCGGGAACACCATGGGCTCCGTGGGTGCAACGGGCCAACCGGGCCGATCGGCTTACTGACGCTGCGCGAGCGGGGCTCGGTCAGCGCGGCCTGCGCCGTGCGGCAACCGGCTCCATTCTGGAATGGACGGGCGGGCACTTTTGCCGCAGCGGCCCCTGTTCAGAGATTCGGCACGCCGAGTAAGCTTGAGTCTCTGGACCCCGCACAATCGCCCAGAGGAGGCGCGGCATGAAGCGAGTCACGAGTCTCATTGTTCTTGCGGGTACCGCGGCGCTCGTGGCGTGTGCTTCGCAAGCTCCCGCGCCTCCGACTGCAGCCGCCGGTCAGGGTACCGCGCTCGCTGCCGGTCAAGGGGGCACTTCGGCCACGGCGCAGAACACGGCGTTCCAAATTCCGGCCGGCTACAGGCGCAAAGTCGTCAGCGGCCAGGAGATGTACTGCAGGGAAGATCCGGTCATGGGCTCTCGCGTCGAGAAGCACGAGGTTTGCCTCACGCGACAACAGTTGGCGAGCGGCGACACCGGCGAGGACGCCTACGAGAAGCTGCAGAACGGACAGGGCGCGCCTGCCGGGGGCGGCAACCCGGTGGGTAATACGGAAACGGGAGGCCGCTGATAGCCGTCGAAAGACGCGAAATCACTCCCACTCGATGGTGGCGGGCGGCTTGCCCGAGATGTCGTACACCACGCGCGAGATGCCCCGCACCTCGTTGACGATCCGGCGCGAGACGTGATCGAGGAACTCGTAGGGCAAGTGCGCCCAGTGGGCCGTCATGAAGTCCACGGTCTCGACGGCACGCAGGGCGATCACGAAGTCGTAGCGGCGGCCATCGCCCATCACACCCACCGAGCGCACGGGCAGGAACACGGCGAATGCCTGGCTCGTACGATCGTACAGATCGTGCTTGCGTAGCTCCTCGATGTAGATCGCATCGGCCGCGCGCAGGAGGTCGGCGTACTCCTTGCGAACCTCTCCGAGGATGCGAACCGCAAGTCCGGGGCCCGGGAAGGGATGGCGGTAGACCATCTCGTGCGGCAGGCCGAGCTCCACGCCCAACCGCCGCACCTCATCTTTGAAGAGCTCGCGCAGCGGCTCGACGAGCTTCAGGCGCATCTCGGCCGGCAGGCCGCCGACGTTGTGATGGGATTTGATGACGTGAGCCTTGCCGGTGCGCGCGCCGGCAGACTCGATCACATCTGGATAAATGGTCCCTTGCGCGAGGAAGGCGATGCCTTCGAGCTTGCGCGATTCTTCCTCGAAGACCTCTACGAACACCCGGCCGATGATCTTGCGCTTGGCCTCGGGGTCGGCGACGCCGGCGAGCGCATCCAGGAAGCGTCGCTCGGCGTCCACGCGAACGACCCGCACCCCGAGACTCTCGGCGAACGTCCGCATGACCTGATCGCCCTCGCCGAGCCGCAGCAGTCCGTGATCGACGAACACGCAAACGAGCTGATCGCCGATGGCGCGGTGAAGCAAAGCGGCGACGACCGAGGAGTCCACTCCGCCCGAGAGGCCGAGCAGGACCCTGCTCGCACCGATCTGCGCCCGCACGCGGGCGACGGTGTCCTCGATGATGTTGTCCACGCTCCAGAGCGCATCGCACCGGCAGATCTCGCGCACGAAGCGCTCGAGGATGCGAGCGCCTTGGCGCGTGTGCGTCACCTCGGGATGAAACTGCACGCCGTAGAAGCGGCGCCGCTCGTCGCTCATCGCTGCGAGCGGAGCGTGCGGCGTCGATGCCGCAGCGCTGAATCCGGGAGGCAATGTCTCGACGCGGTCGCCGTGGCTCATCCATACATCGAGCACGGCGCGCCCGGCGCTGTCGCGCCGGTCCTCGATGTGGTCGAAGAGTGCGCACGACCCCGTCGCCGTGACCTCCGCGTAACCGAATTCCCGGGCCGTGGCCGGCGCCACGCGGCCGCCGAGCTGCTGCGCCATCGTCTGCATGCCGTAGCAGATGCCGAGCACGGGCACGCCGAGCGCGAACACGGACGCAGGAGCGCGCGGCGGCTCCGCATCGGTCACCGATTCCGGGCCGCCGGACAGAATGATCCCGCGAGGCGCGAAGGCGCGCACCTCGGCGTCGGTCGAGTCCCAGGGATGAATCTCGCAGTAGACGCCGCATTCGCGAACGCGGCGGGCGATGAGCTGGGTGTACTGGGCGCCGAAATCGAGGATCAGAATGCGGTGGGCGTGGATGTCCGGATGCGCCGAGGCCGGCCGACTGGATGGATCCGCCGGCACGGGAGGATCAGCCGGAAGTGCCGGGCTCGCCATGGCGCTCAGGACACCCTGTAGTTCGGCGCCTCTTTGGTGATGGTCACGTCGTGGACGTGGCTCTCACGCACGCCCGCGCTGGTGATGCGCACGAAGGTCGGACGGGTGCGCATCGCCTCGATGTCGTGGCTGCCGGTGTATCCCATCGCGGCGCGCAATCCACCCGCGAGCTGTTGCAGGATGGTAACGACGCTGCCTTTGTAAGGCACACGGCCCTCGACGCCCTCGGGGACGAGCTTCTCGAGTTCGGTCGTCGTGTCCTGGAAGTAACGGTCGGCCGAGCCGTAGCGGTCCGCCATCGCCCCGAGAGAGCCCATCCCGCGGTAGGACTTGTACGAGGCGCCTTGATAGAGCTCGACCTCTCCGGGCGACTCCTCCGTACCCGCAAACAGGCTGCCGATCATCACGGCGTGCGCGCCTGCGGCGATCGCCTTGGCCACATCTCCGGAGAAGCGGATGCCTCCGTCGGCGATCACCGGCACGCCGCTCGCTTTGAGCGCCTCCGTGACGTTCGCGACCGCGCTGATTTGCGGCACGCCGACGCCGGCGACAATTCGTGTGGTGCAGATGGAGCCGGGGCCGATGCCGACCTTCACGCCGTCCGCGCCGGCTTCGACGAGGGCACGCGCCGCCTCGGGCGTGACGATGTTGCCGGCCATCACCTGCTCGTCCGGCCAGCGTTGCTTGATGCGCGCCACCATCTCGATGACACCGCGCGAATGGCCGTGCGAGGTATCGACGACGACGAGGTCCGCGCCGGCCTCGCGCAGAGCCGCCACACGATCGAGCGTGTCGGGACTCGTGCCGACGGCCGCACCGACGCGCAGCCTTCCCCCCTCGTCCTTGCAAGCGCGCGGGAATTCGGTGGCTTTCTGGAAGTCCTTGACGGTGATCATGCCTTTGAGCTCGTCGTCCCCGTTGACGACCAGCACCTTCTCGATGCGGTGACGGTGCAGCAGTGCGAGCACTTCGTGCTTCGGCGCGTTCTCCCGTACCGTGATCAAGCGCTCCTTGGACGTCATCACGCTGGAGACGGGCGCATCGAGCTTCTCCTCGAAGCGCATGTCGCGGTGCGTGACGATTCCGACGACCTTCTTGCCGAGCACGACCGGTACGCCGGAGATTCCTCGCGAGCGCGTGAGCTCGAGCACCTGGCGAATGGTCGTGTCGGGCGAGACGGTGATGGGGTCCTTGATGACCCCACTTTCGAATTTCTTGACGCGGCCGACTTCCCGCGCCTGCGCCTCGACCGACATGCTCTTGTGGACGATGCCGATGCCGCCTTCCTGGGCGATGGTGATCGCGAGCCTCGCCTCCGTCACCGTGTCCATGGCGGCGGCGACCAGGGGCAAATTCAGGCGGATGCGCCGCGTGAGCTGGGTGGACAGGTCGACCTCGCGCGGCAGGACTTCCGAATAGGCCGGAACCAAGAGGACGTCGTCGAAAGTGAGGGCCTCTTGCAGGATGCGCATCGCTC
>JASHTA010000555.1 GCA_030040795.1 Gammaproteobacteria bacterium
CTCGAACGCCTCGCTCATGGAGGTGCTCCAGTCGATCACGAGCCTCATCGAGTCCGTGGGGGTCGGCAGCGCCTGCTCGGTGAGCCTGCTCGGCCCGGATGGCGCAACGTTCTCGACGGTGATCGCGCCGCGGGTCGACAAGACCCTGCACGCATCGCTCGCGCGCGCACTCATCGGGATCCGCAACGGCTCGTGCGCCGCGGCGGTATATCTCGGGCGGCAGGTTCTGGTCGCCGACGTGAGCAAGGATCCTCTCTGCCGCCATCTGCGCGACGAGGCGCTCGCCGCCGGCGTGCGCGCGGTGTGGTCCACGCCGATCAAGGACGTTGGCGGAAGGATGCTCGGCTCGCTCGGCGTCTTTCGCACGGAGGTCGGACTACCGACCGACGAGGAGGAGCGGATTATCGCGCACGCGGTGCAGCTTGCGGGGATCGCTCTGGATCGGCGGCGCGCCGAGGAGGCGCGGCGGCAGGCCGAGCAGGCCGTGTTCGCGGAGAAGGAGCGCGCACAAGTCACGCTCAAGTCGATCGGCGATGCGGTGATCAGCACCTGCGTCGAAGGCCTGATCGAGTATCTGAATCCCGTCGCGGAGCGGCTCACGGGCTGGAAGGCCGAAGAGGCTCGCGGCCGGCCGCTCGCCGAGGTCGTGCATCTCATCGAGGAGGGCACGCGAGCCCCCGTCACCGACCCGGTGCGCAGCCTGCTTGCGCCCTCGGGCGGCATCCAGCCGGAGCATCCGGTGCTCGTCACGCGCACCGGCGAGGAGATCGCCGTTCAGCAATCCACGGCGCCGATCTACGACGCCGACGGCCGCGCGGTCGGTGCGGTCTTCGTGTTTCGCGACGTGACCCAGGAGCGGCATCTCAAGCGCGCTCTGTCGTACCAGGCGACCCACGATGCGCTGACGGGGCTCATCAACCGGCGCGAGTTCGACCATCGGCTGCAGAAGGCCGTGGCACGCGCGCAGCGCGGCGATTGCCAGTCCGCGCTGCTCTATATCGACCTCGATCAGTTCAAGCTGGTGAACGACACGTGCGGGCACCAGGCCGGCGATCGCCTGATGCGCAGCATCACGGGCCTCTTGCGCACCCGGGTGCGGGCCTCGGATACGATCGCGCGCCTCGGCGGCGATGAGTTCGGGATCCTCCTCGGGGAGTGCACGCTCGATCACGCGGTGCACATCGCCGACGGCGTGCGCCAGGCGATCCACGGATACCGCTTCGAGTGGGGCGCGACGCAGCTCTCCATCGGCTGCAGCATCGGAGTGGTGGAGATCAAGCGCGAGACCGCAAGCTCCGCGAGCCTGCTCAGCGCGGCGGACATCGCGTGCTATGCGGCCAAGGAGCAGGGGCGCAACCGGGTCCACGTCTACGCGGGCGACGGCATCTCGAGCCGCGAGCGCGAGATGCACTGGGCGGCGCGCATCACGCGCGCGGTCGAGGAGGGCCGGCTCGAGCTGTTCTTCCAGCCGATCCATCCGACCGTGCAGGAAGGCGGGAGCCCGCCGCCGTTCCACGAGCTGATGGTCCGCCTGCGCGACGAGGACGGGGGCCTCATCATGCCCGGCGAGTTCATTCCGGCGGCGGAGCGCTACAACGTCATGCCCGCGATCGACCGGTGGGTCGTGCTGCAGGCGACCGCGATCCTGCGCACTCAGCTTGGGCAGGCCGGGGAGGCGCCGCTGCTCGCCGTCAATCTCTCGGGCAACTCCCTCAATGATCAGTCGTTCCTCGAGTTCGTGCTGCAACAGGCGGTGGATCCCGCGATCGCGCGCAGGCTCTGCTTCGAGATCACCGAGACAGCCGCCGTGACGAGCTTGTCGGATGCAATGTATTTCATGCAGGAATTGCGCGGCCGCGGCTGTAAATTCGCGCTCGACGACTTCGGCAGCGGCCTGTCGTCGTTCATGTACCTCAAGACGCTGCCGGTCGATTTCCTGAAGATCGACGGGCAGTTCGTCACGCACGTCACCTCGAGCTCGCTGGACCGCAGCATGGTCGAGGCGGTCGGCAACATCGGGCACACGCTCGGGATTCGCACCATCGCCGAGTGCGTCGAGTCGCCGGCGGTGCTCGAGGAGCTGAAGAGGATCGGCATCGACTTCGTGCAGGGGTACTACCTCGGGAAGCCGCGGCCCATCGCGGAGCTCGCCGTGGGTGCCAGTACCTCTCGCGAGCCGCCGCCCGCGTCGTGAGGGTCCGCGGGGTCGTGGGGCGGGTCCGCCTCGTGAGCGTCAGCCCGCCTCGTTCGCGCACACGAACAGGTGCGCAGGCAGGACGTTGAACGGCTGGAAGCCGCGCTTGACGACCTCGAACGTGCTCTGCAGATCGGGCAGCACGCGGCTCGAGAACTGGTAGACGAGGAAGGCCCCGCCCGGCTCGAGCGCCGCGCGGGTCTTGCGAACGATATCGGTGCGTAATTCCTCCGGCATCGTGCTGAAGGGAATGCCGGAGATGATGTAGCTCGGCGCCGGCAGTCCGAGACGCTCGAGGATGCTGTTCACGTCCGCCGCGGAGCCCTGCACGACGTGCAGGCGCGGATCGGGTATCGCGGCGCCGAGAAACTCGACGAAATCGCGGTTCATCTCGATGGCGACGACGTGTCCGTCCGGGCGCATCTGCCGCAGGATCTCGGCGGTGATGTTGCCGACGCCCGGCCCATACTCGACGATCACTCTCGCGCGCGCCCAGTCGATGGGCTCGAGCACCTGTTTGATGAGAAAGCGCGAGCTTGGAATGATCGACCCCAGCATCCGGGGGTGGCGCACGAAGTTACGGGCAAAGAGCAGCGCGTCCGCGAACCGCGAGGGGGCTTTTTCGGGCATAAGCAACTCATCGAGTGACTCGGAACTCGAACACGCCCGTGCCACGGAAGTTCCCGGAAGACCCCCCACGACCCGGAACCTGCCCACGGCGGGCGGGGCCCCGCGGTCGGCTGGCGCTACTTTATCTCATCTTCCGTCGTGCAACGAACCAGCTCACGTATTCACGACGAGTGGGAACTCGCTTGGCTCCACTCCCGCCGCAGGCCATTATATTTTACATAATGAGCCAAGGTCCGCGGGATGCTCCAGCCGTAGCTCGACTACCAATACTTGTTATCGTAGCTGGCCCGCGGCGAGCTTGCGTCCATGGACATCTTCATCTGGAAACAGCTTCTGAGGAATCTGGCGCTTCCGCCGACCGGTCCTCTCCTGCTCGCTCTCGCGGGGCTCATCTGGGCCGCGAGCGCGCGCCGCCGCCGCCTGGCATTCGGCGTATGCGCGGCGGGATTCTTGCTGCTCTGGGCTTTCTCGACTCCCATCGTGGCGGACGTGCTCATGCGCTCCGTGGAGCGGTACCCGCCGCTCGACCTGAGCAAACCGGTGCAGGCGCAGGCCATTGTCATTCTGGGCGGCGGCGTGCGGCCCGACGCGCCTGAGTATGGCGGCCACCCGGCGCCGAGCTCGACGACCTTGCAACGCCTCGTGTATGGCGCGCGGGTGGCCCGGGCGACCGGATTGCCCGTCCTCGTGTCGGGGACCCACTTCGAGACGGAAGCCATGAGTGATTTCCTGCAGCACGACCTCTCCGTGACGCCGCGCTGGGTGGAGAGTCGCTCCCGCGACACGCAGCAGAACGCGGAGAAGTCGGCTGCGATCCTCGCGCCGGCGGGAATACACAAGGTGATCCTCGTCACCTCCTCGGAGCACATGGCGCGCGCGATCACCGAGTTTCACCTCGCGGGGCTTGCCGTGGTCCCCGCGCCGGCCGAGATGTGGACGCGCCGCGAACCGGGCATGCTGGTCTGGATACCGAATGCCGACGCGCTCGTGCGGTCGCAGCGGGCGATGTACGAGGTGCTCGGCAGAATCGTGCAGTCGATCCGTATCGAGCTGGCGCCGCGCACGCACCCGACCGCGCGGCCGTGATCGGATGCACTTGAGGCTCGAGGCCGCCGGCTTTGTCGATCGAGCTCGTCGTTTCGTGGATTTGGCTCGGTCTGGTGACGTGGCTGATTCTGCGGGCGATCGGCCAGCGAAACTCGCTTAAGCGGCTTGCGCCGACCTCGGGCCCCGCTGTCCGCACCGCGGGCGCTGACACCGAGGGCGAGATCGCCGAGGGCGAGAGCGTCAAGGCGCCGCGAGTCGCGATCATCGTCCCCGCGCGCGATGAGAGCCTCAATATAGGTCCGTGCCTGCGCTCGCTGCTTGCGCAACGGTACCCTGCCGAGCGCCTGCGCATCATCGTGGTCGACGACGACTCCTCCGACGATACCGCGCAAGTCGTCGCCTCCATGGCCGCCGCCGATGCGCGGCTACAGCTGATCGCAACGCCGCCGCTGCCCCCGGGTTGGAAAGGAAAGGTCCATGCCTGCTGGGTCGGGGCGGCGGCTGCCGCTGCCGTCGATGCCGATTGGCTGTGTTTCATCGATGCCGACATGCGCGCGCACCCGCAGCTCGTGGCGAGCGCCGTCGAGGCTGCCGGGGCGGACCGGATCGACCTGCTCTCGCTTGCACCGCGGCATGAGCTCAAGAGCTTCGCCGAGCGGCTGATTTTGCCCTGCGGCCTGTACCTGCTCGGCTTCACGCAAAACCTGGAGCGCATCCAGGCGCCGGACAGCGGACAGGCGGTCGCCACGGGACAGTTCATGCTGCTCGCCCGCGAGGCTTACGAGGCGGTCGGCGGGTTCGAATCCGTGCGCGAGGACATTTGCGAGGATGTGGCGCTCGCACGGACACTCAAGCGCCGTGGCTACCGCGTGCAGCTGCAGGAGGGCAGCGAGCTGCTCGCGACGCGCATGTACACGGGCTGGAGCACGCTGTGGCCCGGCATCGCGAAGAACCTGAGCGAGATGCTCGGTGGGCCTCGCCGCACGCTGGTGACGGCGCTGGTCGCCGTGGCACTCGCCTGGGCCTCCGTGCTGATTCCGCTGTTCGACATCCTCGCCTGCCTGAAAGGGGCGAGCGGCGCGGGCGTGCTGGGCACGCTGGGCGTGGCGGGCACGGCGGGCACGGTGGGCTCGACGGGCACGGCGCTCGCGGCGCTCGTGCCCGCCCTCGCCGCCTCCCTCGCAGCCTTCGGGCTTCATCTCGCGGGCGCCGTCCATTTCCGGATCCCTATCTTTTACGGCCTTCTTTTCCCGCTGGGTTACACCGTAGGCGCGATTATTGCGATGGACAGCGTGCGGTGGCGTCTCGCGAGACGCGTGCACTGGAAGGGCCGCGTGTACTCATGACGGCCGGCGAGCGCGGTCCGAGCGCCGGCGTCACGATCATCGTGGCGGCTGCGGTGTTCTTGTATCTGGTCCGCAGCATTCTGTTGCCGTTTGTCGCGGCGGGCATTGTCGCCTACGTCTGCACGCCGCTGGTGGACGGGCTCTCGGCGCGCGCGAGGCTGCCGCGCTGGATATTGGCCCTCGCCATCGTGCTGGTGCTGCTGGCGCTCGCCTCGCTCATCGCCTGGCTCGGGGTGCCGGCGATGCTGCGCGAGACCGTACGGGTTGCAGGCAACCTGCGCGGGAACGTGCAGGGGTTCATGCAGGCATTGATCGGCAATCGCACCCTCACGCTGATGGGCGAGCCGATCAACGCAGCGAGCCTCGCGGCGCGCGCCGTGAGCGGACTGCACGCGTGGCTCAGCCAGGATGCTCGGATCGCTTACGTCGCGGCGTTCGGAGTCGCCGGTTTTTTTGGAGTGATTCTGCTATGGGTGCTGCTCGGCTACTTTCTGATCGACGCCCACCGCATTGCGAGCGGAATGCTGTGGCTCATCCCGCCCGCGCGCCGGCCCTTCGTCCTGCAAGTCTGGCGCGAGCTCGACCCGTTGCTGCGGCGCTATTTCATCGGTGTGGCGCTCGTCGTGATCTATGCCTCGATCGCCGCCTACATCGGTCTCGGCCTCGTCCTGGGACTGCATCATGCGGTGTTTCTCGCGATGCTCACCGGATTGCTCGAGGTGATCCCGATCGTCGGGCCCGCCGCAGCCGCGATCATCGCGGGGCTCGTCGCCGTACGGCATGCCGTGAGCGCATGGGACATCCTCGCTTACATCGCCTATGCGGTTGCGCTGCGGGTCTCGATCGACCAGTTCTTCGGACCGATCGTGCTGGGACGCGCGGCGCGCGTGCGGCCGGTGGTCGTCATCTTCTGCTTTCTGACTGGCGGAATCCTGTACGGAGTCGTAGGCGTCATCTTGGCGGTCCCTGTGGCGTTGACCGTCAAGGTTGTCCTTGCGAACCTGTACCGCGAGTCCGACACTGACCGCGACTGACGCCCAGCCATGCAGTCATCAGCAGTGTTCGCCCGGAGTTCCTGCATTGTCCGCCGAGCTTTCTGAGAAGCGCGGCTCCGGACTCGGGTGGCTGGAGTACGCGGTTTTCAAGCTGGACGGCTGGCTGCGCCGGCGGCAGGGCATTTTCGAGTACTCGACGAACGCACAGTGCCTGTTTCGCGTCGAGCTCGGCCAGGCGGACCAGAGCGTCACTCTCTCGGACGCGACGCGCATCCGTTGCGGCGATCCGATCTTGGTGCTTCACCTGTGGAACGAGCATATTCCCGCGATGGGGCAGGGGGGGCCGACCGTCGCGTGGGCGCGCCAGGTGAGCCGCGCGATCCACACCTCGCTGCGCGAGCTCGCGCGCTACCTGCCGCAGCAGCCGCGGCTCGACGAGGTGATCGCGCTCTGCGGTGACATGCACCTCGGCAGCCCGAAGCAGACTCGCCAGCTCGCTCACATCGTCGCCCACTACGGCTTCGAGGCGGTGGAGGACTGCAACGCAGGGCGGCGGCGCGGAGCGCTGCATCGCCTCGGCAAGAGCATCCTCATCGTCCTGCTCGTCGCGGCGACCAATCCGGTTGCGCTTCGCAGCACGATCCTGCGCCGTTATCATCGGCGGGTGTACCTCTCCCGCGCGACGCTCGAGCGACGCTACCGAAATTGAGCGAATCCCTGCCGCTTGCAGCTCCGCCCCGCTCGGTAGCGGTGCTGAGGCTCTCCGCCATCGGCGATATCTGCCACACGCTGCCCGTGATCCGCACGCTGCAGCGCGCGTGGCCGCAGGCCCGTTTCACCTGGATCATCGGTCGGGCGGAAGCCGCCCTCGCCGGCGGCATCGAGGACATCGAGTTCCTCGTGCTGGACAAGCGCGCGGGTGCCGGCGGGTCCGCGGCGTTACGCCGTGCGCTCCGCGCGCGGCAGTTCGATCTGCTGCTGCACATGCAGTTCGCCTGGCGCGCCAGCATGATCGCGAGGCGCATCCGGGCGCCGGTGAAGCTCGGGTACGACCGCGAGCGGGCGCTCGACCTGCAGTGGCTGTTCACCACCCACCGCATCGCGCCGGCCGCGCGTGAGCATGTGATGGACGGGCTGTTCGGCTTCGCGCGCCACCTCGGTGTGCAAGAGCGGGACTACCGCTGGGACATCCCGGTCCCGGCCGGTGCGCGCGAGCGCGCCGCTCGGGTCATCCCCGAGGGCAGCCGGACGCTGATCGTGAGTCCCTGCTCGAGCCACGCCGCGCGCAACTGGCGGCCGGAGTACTACGCGCAGGTGGCCGACTATGCTGTCCGCAACCTGGGATTGCGCGTGGTGCTCTGCGGCGGCCCCTCAGCGCTCGAGCGGCACATGGGCGAGCAGATCGTGCGCCTGATGCGCGAGCCGAGCCTCAATCTCATCGGGACGGACACACTGATCGAGCTCTATGCGACGCTCGCGCGCGCATGGGCGTTGTTGACGCCCGACTCGGGGCCGGCACACATGGCGACGGCCGTCGGGACCCCGGTGGTCGGGCTCTACGCCTGCACGAGCGCCGCGCGCAGCGGGCCTTACTTCAGCCGTGAGTGGTGCGTCGACCGCTTCGATGCGGCCGCTCGCAAGTACCTCGGCCGCAGTGCCGCCGAGCTGCCGTGGCGGACCAAGATCGAGCGGCCGGGCGTGATGGATCTCATCCGTCCCGAGGATGCGATCGAGCGCCTGACGGCGCTCCTCGCGGCCCACCCATAGCGTGGCCCCGCCCATAGCGCGGCCGGGCTCGCGGTTGCGCCCAGGCCGTCCGGGGTGGAAGCTATACGGGCCGGCCCGAACGAACCGCGAGCGACACGGTCGAACGGGGCGGAACTCGTACCCATCGTCGATGCCCCGGGGGCCCAATCGTGGACTATCA
>JASHTA010000556.1 GCA_030040795.1 Gammaproteobacteria bacterium
GTCGACTGGGGAAACGCCGAGCCCGCGCTGGTCGAATACCCGAGCTGCGTCGGGTCCGTGCTATAGCTGTTCTGCGTGCTGAAAAACCGCTCCTCGCGGCTCGCAAGTTCGAGGACGGCATTCTTCGCCTCGGTCCTGCGGGACTCCTGCACCTGCTGCTTGTAGATCGGCACGGCGATCGCCATGAGGATCGCCACGACGACCATGACGATCAGCAGCTCGGTGAGCGTGAACCCCGCCGACTCGGTCCTTGGGTCTTTTGTGCGACTTGTCATAACGCGAGGTCCTCTAACGCAGCTGGGTCCACGTCACGCGATGGCCCGTCGAGTTGGCCGCCACGTTGATCTGCAGCGGTGCGGGTGGAGTCGAGCCCGGCTGATACGTCTGGTAAACGAGCCAACTCTCCCCATTCGCTGTCTGCACCGGGAACGATGTGCCCGACGCGTTGGTCGCGACGCCCGCCGCGATGGTGTCATAATATTGAGGGAAGAAGTTGTTGAAAGCTCCCCCGCTCAATATCTGCAGCGCGTAAGTGTATCCCGTTTCTGTTGACGTGGTGCACGAGAGCAGCGTATTCGTCGGCGGTATCGTGGAGTTCACCACGAACGCGCCGCCCACCAGCTCGGGATTGAATACGATCTGTTCGGGCCCACCCTGGGTCAGCGAGCCGCCCGGCAGATTCACGTACCAGCCGAATTGATTGTTCGTTCCGCTCGAGCACGCGGACGTGCCTTGCCAGCAAACCGTAGCGTTCGCGGTGATGTCCCGATCGCCGCAGCTCGCGCCCGGCGGCGTGGAGCTGCAGCCGGTCGTACTGACGGTGAAGGTCTGCTCGGCGAGCTGGGTGCTGGTGGTGCTGGGGGTGGGGATCGTGTAGGACGATCCAAATCCGGTCGCCGAGGCCGACAGCGCGGCGTACTGCGTGACGGACTTCGAGTTCCAGTTCACCATCGCCCAATCCCAGATGCCGTAGATCGCCTGGGTCGTCGAGCTGGTGTAAGTCGTGGAGCCCGTGTTGGTGAACGGGGTCTTCTCACCCGTCCCGAACGCAATCATCAAAGTCTGGGCGCCCGCCGTCGTCTGCCCGGAGGCCACGACGAGCTGCGTCGTGATGGGCTGACCGGTTGGGGTCGTGAACACTGGGGTCGTGACGTAGTCGGTCCCCGCATTGGCGCAGGATGCATCGAGGCAGCGCTGGATACCCCACTGCGTCGGATCGCTGCTCGTCAAATCGAAGCGCCAGATGTTTCCGTTCAAGTCGCCGGCGTACACGTAGTCCGTGATGTGATCACCGTCGAGGTCGACCGGCGTCGTGTACGCGATGCCGTTATTGGTCCCCGCCGTGTTGGTGCTGAGGTAGTACAGCGTCATCCCTTGGGGGACGCCGTTCGTCACCGTTGCAGTCGGCGAGATGGTCAGAACGTAGATTCCGGCGTCTCCGGATGAGCTGCCGAATCCGTTGCCGAAGATGACACCCCAATCGCCGTTGTGCAGGCGGCGGATTTGCGGCGTGCCGTACGTGTTGCCGAGATCCTGGCCGCATCCGGGCGTGGTGGTGACGTTCACGCAGCTGATCGTCGCGGGGTTCCATTCGCCCATCACGAGGCTCTGGGCGTTGGTGTCGGAGAACGTGGTTGGGTCGGTCACATCGAGCGCATAGATCACCGCGCCGCCGGGCCCCATTCCCCCGACGAGCCAGGTATGCCAGGCGCCGTTGTAGAACAGATCGCCGGAACCTGGCGTCGCATCGACGTAGAAGTTGTGGCCGTACTGCGCATTGGAGTAGTCGAGATTCGTCGTGACGGCATTGCAGTTCGCCGGGTTGGTGCCGTGAATCGTATCGACCACCGAGGTCCCGGAGCTATCACCGCTGGTTGTGCATGACGTGCCCGCGTTGAAGACGGCACCCTGTATCGTGGAGCCCGGCATGTACGCGAGCACCTCGGAGCCGTCGTTCGCCGCCGAGGTGTCGAAGGTGCCGTCCGCGTTGAACGCGCCGCTGCGGAAGCCGTGCAGCAGACCGTCGTTCGCGCCGACGTAGACGACGTTCTCTCGCGTCTCCTCCGCCGTCACGAACCCCGCATAGTTCGTGCCCGAGTTCTCGGGCATCGTGGCGGTCGGGTACAACCGATCCCCCCAGCTCGCCGTGTAAGGCGACGACGGCGGTCCGACCCAGCTCGGGCTCGAGTCCACGATGTCGCCGAGGACGCCGGCGCGCTCGCGAAAGCAGGGCTGTGCGGTGCTCAACGAGGCGGCGGGGCAGGTGCCCGAGGAATTCACCTCGTTGGTCCGGTCACCGCGCAAGAACGCGACGCGAGTCCAAGGCTCGGTCTCTCCCGAGGGATCGCCCGAGTCGATGGCGCTCTGCTCGGCGGAGGAGAGATCGTCCCACTTGAAGGGGACACCCTGCGTGCCGTTCCAGGTCAGAATGACGCGGCTCGACGGCGCTTCCGCCGTAACGGACGTGGTCGTACTCGCGCAGTTCCCGCCCGTGAGCACGCACGAGGCGTCCCAAGTAGGCGTGGCATTGATCGAGAGGGTCGTCACACTAGTGCCGCCGCTCGTCGTCGTGTTCGTCTCCAGCTGATTCGCCGTCAGCCGTCCGGTCCAGTTGTCCGGATCGTAGAACGAGAAGTAAGCGAATGCGCCGGTCTGGACCTTGGCGGACTGCTTCTGGTTCACGCCCGCGGAGCCCTCGGAGAGGCTGCTCGGCTGAGCCTTGAAGCAGAGGACCTCGTGGATGTTGGTGTCGCCGCCCGTCGAGCCGGCGAATCCGAACCGGAAGCTGCTCGGCAGCGGACCGTTGGAGGCGGTGATGCTCTGGTCCGTGAGAACCTGCTGTGTGGCGCCACCGTTGACGCTGTAGCTGAGACTCAACAATCCCGCCGGCGTGATCTTGAGATTGTAGGTGATCGGCATGACGCAACCGTTGTCGGAGGTCGCGTTCGCGGCACAAAGCGTTCGCGTCGTGGCCGTCTCGCTCGCGATCTGCACGCCGGCGGGCAACACCTGCCAGGCGTTGGGGATCGCCGGATAGTCGTACAGCACCGGGCCGGTCACCGAACCGGTGCTGGCCGAGGTCACGTTGGTGTTCGACGGGGACGACGGATTCGAGTAATTCCAGAGAGTGCCGGTCTCGCAGGTGGCTTGCACAGCCGCGTATTGCTGCGACGTCGTGAGCGACGAGGGGTAATCCGCCGGATAGTTGGCGTTGAGCCAGTACCAGGACACGTTGCCGGCGCCGCGCAGGCCGATGCGGTTCGCCCACTGGCCGCCGCCGGAGGCTGTATTGTCGCCCAGGGACTGCGCGTCCGTGACACCCAGAGTGTTCTGAGTTCCGTTGAGGAAGTTCCCGTACTCGTCGATGCCGAGCCCGACGTAGGCCCCCACCAAGCCGTTGTACGGCGTGTTGGCGTTGGAGCAGGTGTAGCCGAGGCTGCCGCCCCAGGAGCCGTAGTTGCCCACCGTGCCGCTGGCGAAGGTAAGGGGCTGACTGCCGTCCATCAGGAAGAAGCTGATGCCGTCCGCGCCATCGGTCTGATGCGGATCCGTGGCCAGCGTGACGGTGGTCTCGATGCAATTCGTGCCGGACAGCGTGTAGCCGGCGCTACAGCTATAGGACACGGAGGGGGTTTTGTCAGTGTGACC
>JASHTA010000557.1 GCA_030040795.1 Gammaproteobacteria bacterium
CGCGAGCTCGCTCCCGACCGCGGCGAAGTCATCTTCTATCAGCGGCCCGATGTGGCGGGCCCCAAGCTCTCCCTCTACACCCTCGCCGCGACGCCCGTGCCGGCTCAAATGCGCGCCGCGCTAGGCGATGCTCTCGGAGTGGTGGGCCGGGTGCGCAAGCGCCGCCGCCTATATCTTGCCGGCCAGACGAGAATCCACCTGGATGAAGTGGACGGGCTCGGCTCCTATCTGGAGCTGGAAGTCGTGCTCGAGGACTCGCAGCCGGGCTCACAGGGCGAGGCGATCGCGCACCGTCTGCTCTCACAGCTCGGCGTCGACCTGGCGCAGCTCGTCGAAGGTGCGTACGTTGACCTGCTGCGCGGAACTGGTCATGGTTAGTGGCACCCCGCGCGGCGATGGCGCAGCCGCGGAGGTACCGAAGACCCGGCGGGTGGCCGATTCCCACGATGCAGGCTCGAGACGTCATCCAGCAGCTTTCCCTGAAGGCCCATCCGGAAGGCGGGTGGTACCGGGAGCTCTATCGCTCCGCGACGCGCGTTGCGGCGCTCGATGGTCATCGCTCCGCGCTCACCACGATCTACTACCTCCTCGAGCGGCATCAGGTCAGCCGCTGGCACGTCGTCGCGTCCGATGAAGTCTGGAGCTTCTACGACGGCGCGCCGCTCGAGCTATTTCTCTACGATCCTGCCTCGCAGGCCCTCACGGTCCGCGTCCTCGATCGTCTCGGCGCGAGCGAGCCGGTCGCTGTCGTGCCGGCAGGCATCTGGCAAGCGGCGCGCAGCCTCGGCGCTTACTCGCTCGCCGGCTGTCACGTGGCGCCGGGATTCGAGTTCCAGGATTTCCGCTTCATGTCGGCGCTCGGCGACCACGAGCGTCACTTTGCAGACCGCCTGAAAGGGCTGGACAGCCTGCTATGAACATTGCCGTGCTCGCCTCGCACGAAGGCACGACGCTGCAGGCCGTCCTGGATGCGTGCGCGGCGGGCGCCATTGCCGGTCGAGTCGCCCTCGTCATCGGCAACAATGCCGCCTCGGGCTCGCTGCGCCGGGCCCGTCTTGCGCAGGTCGAGACGCTTCATCTCTCCGGTGCCACGCATCCCGGCCCGCAGGAGCTCGATCGCGCCCTCTGCGCGGCACTCGAGGAGCGCCGGATCGACCTCGTTCTGCTCGCCGGCTACATGAAGAAGCTCGGACCTCTGACGCTGGAGCGGTTCTCCGGGCGAATCATCAACACCCACCCCGCCCTGCTCCCGCGCTTCGGCGGTCATGGCCTGTACGGAGAGCGGGTTCACCGAGCCGTGCTGGAATCGGGCGAGCGCGTCAGCGGCGCGTCGATTCATCTCGTCGATGGCGAGTACGACACCGGGCCTCTCCTGTCGCAAGTCACGGTCCCGGTGGAGCGCGGCGACACCGTCGCCACGCTCGCAGCACGCGTGCAGCAAGCCGAGCGTGCGCTCGTCGTGCAGGTCGTCGCTGAATTTGCGAGCGGGAAACGGCCTCTGCCGGCGAAGCGGCCGGCGGCGTCGGAGCGGTCCCGCGCGCGCTAGCTGCGCTTGGTGCCGACCTTCTTCTTGGCGGGCCGATCCTTCGGTCGAGACTTGCCGAACGAGCCTCGGTACAGCTTGCCACGGCGGGTCTTGCGGTCACCTTTACCCATGCGAGATCACTCCGACTCCCCGATAATCCGGGCGCGCAGTCTAGCATCGGCGCGTGCCGGCGCAGCCCCGGTCCGTCCGCCGGCCGGAACCTCCTCGAGAGCCCAGGAGAGAAACCGCCTGAGTCCTTCGGTGTAGCGCGTACCGCTCGCCTGAATACCCTCGGTGTGAGGGCCGAGGATCAGCAGAAAGCGCTTCGGCCCCTTGGCCTGATCGTAGATTTTCCGCCCCTGCTCGATGGGCACCACGTCGTCCTCGGAGCTGTGGATCACGAGCGTCGGGGCATCCACGGAGCGGATGTAGTCGAGCGTCGAATAGCGGAATCGCGCGAGGTAGCGCACGGGCAAGTACCAGAAATGATGAGCCGCGATGTCGGGGAGAGATGAGAACGCGGCTTCGAGAATCAGTGCAGCCGGCTGCACGTCCTGCGCGAGGTGAGCGGCGATCGCGCCTCCCAGCGACCGTCCGAAGAGGATGATCTCGTGGCGCGCGTAGCCGCGCTCCTCTACGAGATACCTCCAGACGGCCTCGGCATCCCGGTAGGTGCCGTCCTCGCTCGGCCGTCCGGTGCTCTGGCCGTAGCCGCGATAGTCGAAGATCAGCACATTGACGTTGAGTCCGTGGAGGAGCCGGACGGTGTCGAGCCGGTCGGCGATGTTTCCCGCGTTGCCATGGCAGAACAGAACGACCGGCCGGCCTGGGCCCGCGGGAACGAGCCACGCATGCAGCGTCACGCCATCGGGTGCCCTGATACGCAGGTCCTCGTACCCGAGGCCGATCGCTCCCGGGGTGGCAGACAGGGTCCGATGGGACGCCTGCGGCTGGTACAGCAGCCGCGCCTGGCGCGCATAGACATAAAACAGGATCGCTCCGTAGAGCCCGGCGAGGACGAGCAACAAAAGCGCTGCCAAGGCCATGCGGATAGCCTCCTTCAGCGAAGCGATACCCTCGCGGCAGATATTACCAAGCTGCTGCCATCGCCGTTCAGGGCCAACCGGGGCCGAACGTCGCCGCAGGCGGGGCCGGGCGT
>JASHTA010000558.1 GCA_030040795.1 Gammaproteobacteria bacterium
TAAGTCTCAATTGACCGCGCCGAGCGAGCGCTCCATCTGCATGAGGCTGTCGGCGACGCTCTCCGGAGAGATCGAGTACGTGCCGTTCTCGAGGGCGCTTTGAACCGCCGCGACTCGCGCGCCATCCACGACGGGCAGCTCGCGCGTCGCCTGCTCGAGCGCGGCGAGTTGGCTCGCCGCATCGGTGATGTGGACGCTGTCGGAGCTCCCGCTCGAGCCTGCGGGTACGCCGCTCGCGGGGCTCTGCACACTCTGCGAGACCTTCCCTCCCCCAACCGGGGCCGGTGAGCTCCCCTCGAAGCCATTGATCTTGCTTGACACGACGGCTCTCCTGAGTTCCTGCCACTGCTGTATCGGCCGGACATCCGTAAACTTTAGGGCAGCGGATCGGCCTGCGCCGCGGCGCCCGGCCCCGCAGCACTCTGCCCCGCGGCACCCGGCCCCGCAGGATGCCCGGGCCGGGCCCTACACATCGACCTTGACTACCCGCCCGAGCCCGCTCGGAGCGTACGCGCCCCGAGGTCCGTATGCCACGGCCTCCGTGCGGCCCTGAATGAGCGCGGCGAGACGGGCCTGGACATGCTTGAGGCGCGCGCTGACCAGCGCACCGTTGCGATCGTTGAGCGCGCGGCACTTCGCCGCGACCTCCTTGCAGCGCGCCCAATCGCGGGCGAGCGTGCCGTCGGGATCGCACCAGCGCATGACCTGCTCGAGACCGCGGGTGTCGCCACCGTGACCGAGCTGACGGCAGAGCGCGATGCGCTCATCGTCCGCCCGGACGACCCGCGCGACGCTTCGCTGGCGCTCGCGCACGGCCCCCTCGAGCGCCGGCACGTCGTTCGCGGCCAGATGCCCGTGCTCCCGCTCGAGATACCGGATCAGCTCGCCGAGGGCCGCTTCCTCCTCCGCGATGAGCTTGCTGATGTGCTGGCGGCAAACGCTGGGTTCCATGATCGACCTCAGTCCCCGACCACGACAACGTCGGACGATTCGGCGACACCTTCCACGATCTTCTGCGAGCTCACGTTCTCGACTTTCAGCCGAGCTCCGGGACCCGCGTCCTGTAGAGCACGGCCGGCAGCGCGCACCTCGATGCCGTCCGCCTGGACCACCAGCGTCACGTCCTGTCCGCGACGCACGATCGGATCCGCGGTGAACATATCGACGGTGAGGGGGGTGCCCGCTGCCAGCGTACGCTCTGTGCTGCGGCCGCTCAGCTCGGATGAGTTGCCGAGAAATGCCGAGGAGTATCCGTTCACCGTGCGCGTCTGCACCGTCACATCGGTTGCGGCAAGGTGTGCTCCGCGCGCCACGGCGTGCCGCAGAATCAGCACGGGAACCTGCCTCACGACCGTGACGGGGACATAGACCGTCCAGCGTACGGGATCCGTGCAGCCGACGCCGACCGTGGAGCGGGCCATCGTGGAAGTGCCGGCCGTCGGCTCGACCGTGAGGGCCGTCGCGCAATGCGGGAGCCGCAGACGCTCATCCAGGGCGCCGGCCGTGATGTCGGCGACCTCGGAGGAAGGCAGTTGCGATCTCACGTACCTGACGGCGGCCGCCCGGATGTTCGCGACGGGCTCGGTCTGCTCGTGCCAAGAGGTTCGCTGAGCCGAGGCGGCGTGCTGCGCCCAGGCGGCCGAGCCGATCAAGACCCAGGCGGCCGCGGCTGCGACCTCTTTATAAGGCGCGCCGTGCCGCGCGCGTCGATTTTCCGTCATGTGCATACTCCTCCGCCCTCAGGTTGCAAGTTGCGCGCCAGGCTCTACCGCGGCGCCGTCAGCCTCTGCCGTAGCGCCGTCCGGCTCTGCCGTAGCGCCGTCAGCCGGCGCAGGCGGCAATCCTTTGCCGCCCGGTTAGACCCGAGTCACGCGCCGCAAAGGTAATTCCCCCGCCTGCGCCGCACGCCGCGGCTTGGCATGCGTATTGCTGTTTCCGTCCCGTCGTTGTTTTGACGGTGAGGCGCACGATGGCGCTCGATCTCGATACCTATCTCGGCATACAGCCCGAGGCACTTCAGGTGCAGTCGCGCCGCATGCAGGTGATCGCGGACAACCTCGCGAACGTCGACACGCCGAACTACAAGGCACGCGACATCGACTTTCAGGCCGCGCTCGCTGCCGCGAGCGGCGGCGCGGATGCGCCGGTGACACTGCAGACGACTCAAGCGAACGATATCGGCGGCAACTCCGCCGCGGACGGCTCCGCCGAGCTCAAATATCGCGTGCCGCTCGCCCCGTCCCTCGACGGCAACACGGTCAACTCGGAGCTCGAGCAGGCCGCGTTCGCCGAGACCACCGTTCGCTATCAGGCGACGCTCACCTTCATCTCGACCAGCCTGCGCAACCTGATGACCGCGATCACCGGCTCGTAGCCGCACTGGAGCGCCACGCCATGTCCTCATTCAAGATATTCGACATCTCCGGCTCGGGGCTCGCCGCGGAGTCGGTGCGGCTCAACACCATCGCGAGCAACCTCGCGAACGCCGACAGCGTCACGGGCAGCCCCGATACGGTCTACAAGGCTCGCCATCCCGTCTTCCAGGCGATCCGCGATGCGGTCGCCTCGTTCGGCACCGATCTCAGCACGAGCGACCAGGGAGCCGATGCCGCCGTGCGCGTGGCCGGCGTCGTCGAGAGCGACGCTCCGCCGACAGTCACGCACGATCCGGGCAATCCGCTCGCGGATGCGAACGGCAATGTCTACTCGCCCAACGTGAACGTCATCGAGGAGATGACCGACATGATCTCCGCCTCCCGCGCCTATCAGGACAACGTGGAGGTCATGAACACCTCGCGGGATCTGATGCTCGACACGCTGAAGCTCGGCCAGTCGTGATTGCCGGCCGCCCCGCTCTTCATCCTCATCGAGGAACGCCATGACGACCAATACGGTGAACCCGCTCACTTCGACGACCGGCGCCGATGCAGCCTCGCAAGCCTCGAGCATCGTCCCCGCAAACATGCAGATCAGCGAGACGGGCTTTCTTCAGCTCATCACGACTCAGATGCAGGACCAGGATCCGCTCGATCCGGCCGATCCCACGCAGTTTCTCTCGCAGATCGAGGGGCTGAGCGAGGTCTCGAGCCTGCAGAGCATGCAATCGGCTCTGCAGTCGCAGCAGCTGACGAGCGGCGCCTCGCTTCTCGGCCAGACCGTGCTCGCGCCGCTCAGCACCGCGACGCTGACATCCGGCGGGACAGTGAACGGGGCCGTGACCGCGCCGTCGGGCGCGAGCGCGCTCACGGTCACCATCGCCGACGCGAGCGGCGATACGGTGAGCACGTTCCAGGTGGCACCGCAGTCCTCGGGCTACACCTCGTTCAGCTGGAACGGAGCGACCAGCACGGGAGCCGCCGCCCCCGCCGGAGAGTACACCGTGTCCGTCACGGCGACGGTCGACGGGCAAAGCCAGTCGGTCACCCCCTTACTTCAGAGCACGGTGACGAGCGTCACCGTGGATCCTTCCACGCAAGCGCTCGATGTGAACACGAACAACGGCTCGGCGCCGCTGAGCTCCGTCGTGAGCGTCATGTAGCGCCACGCCGCCACTCGCATCGCCCTATCGGCAGTACCGCCCGAAACCAGCTACCTTCCACGGAGATTCATGCATGTCCTTCAATATCGCCCTGACGGGTCTCAACGCCGCCAACGAGGATCTCTCGGTCACCTCGAACAACCTCGCGAATGTCGCGACGGTCGGATTCAAAGGCTCGCGCACCGAGTTCTCGGACCTGTTCGCCTCGACCCAGACCGGTGTGAGCGCGACGGCGGTCGGCAACGGCGTTGCCGTATCGGAAGTCGCGCAGCAGTTCACGCAGGGCAACATCGAGACTACCGGCAATAATCTCGACCTGGCGGTCAGCGGCAACGGATACTTCATCACGAGCCAGAACGGGGCGCTCAACTACACCCGGGACGGCGAGTTCCAGCTGAACGCCGACGGAGACGTGGTCACCGCCGAGGGGCAGAACCTTCAGGTCTACCCTCCGCTCGCGAATGGCGGATTCAATACCGGCGGTCTGCAGAACCTCTCTCTCACCACGGGTGAGAGTGCTCCCCAGGCCACCACGGCCGCTCAAGTCACCGCCAATCTCCCGGCAGACTCCGCTCCGCCGGCCGACGGTACGTTCAGCCCGACGGATCCGAACAGCTATACCAACACGACCTCGCTCACGGTATACGACTCGCTCGGCGCGGCGCATACGGCAACGCTGTACTTCGTCAACGAATCGAGCGACGCCACCCCCGACACGTGGAACGTTTACGAATACATCGACGGCACGCAGGTCAACGCCGATCCCGCGACGCTCACGTACAACAGCAACGGCGCGCTGACCTCGGCGGTCAATCCTGACGGCTCGACCGAAGCGACGGCGGGAGAGGTCGACTTCGGCGCGTACACCCCGGCGACGGGCGCCTCGGACATGGACGTGACGTTCAATTTCAACCAGACCACGCAGTACGGCGATGACTTCGGCGTGACCGCCGTGCAGCAGAACGGGTACACCACCGGCCAGCTCACGGGCATCAACATCAGCTCGACGGGCGTCGTGCAGGCGCAGTACACGAACGGCAACTCGATCGACCTCGGACAGATCGCGCTCGCGAACTTCGCCAACCCTCAGGGCCTGCAGCAGGAAGGCAGCGCGAGCTGGTCGGCGACGGACGAGTCCGGCGAGCCGGTGAACGGCATCGCGGGCGGGTCGGGATTCGGCACGATCCAATCGGGATCGCTCGAGGAGTCGAACGTCAACACCACTTCAGCGCTGGTCGACATGATCACCGCGGAGCGCGACTTCCAGGCGAATGCGCAGATGATCCAGACCCAGGATCAGGTCACGCAGTCGATCATCCAGATCGATCAGAACGGATGATGTCCAGGGCACCGGCTCGCCAGGGGCCGTTCGCTCGTCATCTCAGCTCAGGTAACACATGGACAAACTGATTTACGTCGCAATGTCGGGCGCGAAGGAGACGCTCGCCGCCCAGGCGGCCAACAGCTACAACCTCGCGAACGCCAGCACGACGGGCTTCAAGGCCGATCTCACGGCCTTTCAGAGCCGTGCCGTGACCGGTCCCGGCTATGCCTCGCGCGTGTATGCGACCGATTCCTCGGTCGGCTACGACGACACGGCCGGCGTGCAGGTGCAAACGGGCAACCCGCTCGATGTGGCGGTTCAGAACTCCGGGTTCATCGCCGTGCAGGATCCGAGCGGCAACGAGGCCTACACGCGCGCCGGCGACCTGCACATCGACCCGAGCGGACTGCTGATGACGGCGACCGGACACCCCGTGGTGGGTGACGATGGCCCGATCAGCGTTCCGCCTTCCGCCTCCACCACCGTCGCCTCCGACGGGACGGTGTCCATCGTGCCCATGGGCCAGACGCCGGTGACACTCGCCGTCATCGGCCGCATCAAGCTCGTGAATCCGCCGGCCGGTTCCCTGCAGAAAGGCCTCGACGGGCTCTACCACACCGCCGACGGCACGCCAGCGCCGGCGGACGCCGGCACGACGCTCGTCTCCGGCGTGCTGGAATCGAGCAACGTCAACATTCCGAGCTGCCTCGTGAACATGATCGAGCTCTCCAGGCGCTTCGAGCTGCAGGTCAAGTCCTTGCACACCGCCGAGGACGACAGCGCTTCCTCCTCGAAGCTCCTGCAGTCGAGCTGAGCGGCGCCTTGAAATCAACCGAGAGGACATGACGCATGGAACCCGCACTGTGGGCCGCGAAGACCGGCCTCGACGCACAGCAGACCCAGATGACGGTCACGGCGAACAATCTCGCGAACGTCAACACCACGGGCTTCAAGGGCAGCCGCGCCGTGTTCGACGATCTGCTGTACCAGAACGACAGTCAGGTCGGCGCCGACACCTCCCAGACAACGCAGTCGCCGACAGGCCTCAACGTCGGCACGGGTGTGCGCGTGGTCTCCACGGAGAAGAACTACAGCCAGGGCAGCATCAACAATACGGGCAACACCTTCGATGTGGCGATCCAGGGGCTCGGATTCTTCCAGGTTCTGCAGCCGGACGGCCAGCTCGCCTACACGCGCGACGGCAGCTTCCAGCTCAACGCCCAGGGACAGCTCGTCACCTCGGCGGGCTACCAGGTCCAGCCGGCGATCACCATTCCGAACGGCGCGCAGAGCGTCACGATCGGCGCGGACGGCACGGTGAGCGTGCAGCTCGCCAATCAATCGACGCCGACGACCGTCGGAACGCTGCAGCTCGCGAACTTCATCAATCCCGCGGGCCTGCAGGACCTCGGCGGCAATCTCGCGGTCGAGACCGCCTCGAGCGGACCTCCGACCATCGGCACCCCGGGACTGAGCGGTCTCGGCACGCTGATCCAGGGGTCCGTCGAGGGCTCCAACGTCG
>JASHTA010000559.1 GCA_030040795.1 Gammaproteobacteria bacterium
GCGTCGAGTAAAGGCCGCGTCCCGTGGAGTCGATCGCGATTCCGTCGGCGTTGCGAATGCCCGTCGCATAGCGCTCGGCGGGCGAGAATCTCTGATTCAAACGATTCGCGCTGTAGCGCCAGATGCCGCCTCGGGTCCTCAGCTGCGGACAGGGATCGATGCCCGGCGACTCGAGCATGCGGTTCCGCCGCTGGCACGAGTTGCTGGGCGTCGCAAGGTCAACGTAGAGCCATCCGTCCGCGTCGATCGCAAAGGGATGCATCGGATGATCCCCGGTCAGTGGCAACCCGGACATCACCACTTCCTCCGATCCCTTGGGCACGATCGAGCCCGGCGACATCGCGTACCGCACGATTCGATCGTTGAGCTCGGCGTAAAGGTACCCGTGGTAGAGCGCGATCCCCGTGCCGCCGTGGCCGCCGGTCTCGATCGTCGCGCCGAAGCGCTCGACGACATTGGCCTTGCCTTGGCCCGTCGTATCCTGCAAGGCGACCAGGAACCCGCCGGGAGGCGATGGAGAGTTCGGGTAGTAGCGGCCGCTCCAGGTGTTCACATAAAGCACGCCGTTCGCAGCGGCGACCATGTGTCGGGCATGGCCGACGTTGTCGGCGAAGATGGTCGCGCAAAAGCCGGCGGGGAGCTTGAGGCCGGCGTCGTCCGTGCAGGCGGGTACGCCGCCGCTCGCAGCGTTGCCCGGGGCGTTCGCGTTGTCGGCCGTTGCGTTTTGGGGCGGCGTTGCGCTGCTCGTGCCCGCACCGGCGGAAGTCGGCGGCTGGCCGGGGCTGCCGCCCGAGCACCCGGCGGCCAACAGCACCGCGCCGGCGGCCGACAGCACGGCGAGCGCGCCGACGGCGGGTACGAGAAATCCGCGGAGCGAGTTTGGACTTCGCATGGTCGACCTCGTTACGCCAGGCGGCGTGCAAGCGCATCTTCCGCAGCGGCGAACGATAGCATCTCCACCGGCGCAGCCCCAATCGGGCCCAGTGGCTCGGCGGAATCGGCGGCTCGGCCGCTCGAGCCGTCCTGGGCGATCCGGCAGCACTGCCCCACGCGCACTGACGTTGCGGAATTGATAGCGCTACCATACCCGCTCGCCTCGCTGAATCGTTCCGAAACTCGAGCGCCGCAAGAGGGGTCAATGAAAACCGACAGCGCTTCACTGGTGATGAGGCTCACGTTTGTCGCCACGCTGGGCGGCCTCCTCTTCGGCTACGACACCGCGGTCATCTCCGGCGCGGTGAGCTCGATCGATGCGAACTTCATCGATCCGCTGCATTTGTCGGAGACCGCGCGCGGGAGCCTCTCGGGCTGGACGATCTCGAGCGCGCTCTTCGGGTGCGTCCTCGGCTCGTGCGTCGCGGGCTGGGCGTCGAACGCCCTCGGCCGCAAGGGCGGGCTGCTCGTCGCGGCCGCCCTGTTCCTCGTTTCGGCTGCCGGCTCGGCCTATCCCGAGTTCGGCCTGGGACCGATCGGCGGCATGGGCCCCCGCGCACTCACGCCGTTCATCCTGTACCGCATCGTCTGCGGCATCGGCGTCGGGATCGCCTCGATGCTCTCGCCGCTGTACATCGCAGAGATCGCGCCGAGCCGCATTCGCGGCCGCCTGGTCTCCTTCAATCAGCTCTCGATCGTCCTCGGGATGCTGCTCGTGTACTTCGTGAACTGGGCCATCGCCTCGCAGGGCAACGAAGCCTGGATCCACACGACCGGATGGCGGCTCATGCTGCTGTCGGAGGCCGTGCCCGCCGTGCTGTTCCTCGCGCTGCTGCTCAGGGTTCCCGATACCCCGCGGTGGTTCGTGATCAAGGGCCGCGACAACGAGGCGCTCGGAGTCCTGCGGCGCCTCATCGGCGAGGCCGAAGGGCGCACGGTGATCGGGGAGATTCGCGAGTCGCTGCGCGTCTCCTCTCAGTCGCGGGCCGTGAGCCTCTTCGCCTTCGGCTCCCTCGTCATCGTCGCGGGCATCCTGCTCTCGGTCTTCCAGCAGCTCGTCGGAATCAACGCGGTGCTCTACTACGCGCCGCTCATGTTCAAGAACCTCGGCGCATCGACCGACTCGGCGCTCTGGCAAACCGTCATCGTCGGACTGACCAACGTCATCTTCACGCTGGTCGCCATCGCGACCGTGGATCGCCTCGGCCGCAAGCCGCTCCTGATCGCAGGAGGACTGGTGATGGGCGTCGCGATGGTGACGCTCGGGTTCGAATTTCGGGCGAACGCCGAGGGCACGGGACCGCTGATCGCCGCGATGGCCTATATCGCGGGATTCGCGCTCTCGTGGGGCCCAGTCACGTGGGTCATGCTCTCGGAGATGTTCCCCAACTCCATCAAGAGCCGGGCGATGGCGATTGCAGTCGCGGCCCAGTGGATCGCCAACCTCTTCGTCTCCTGGTCGTTCAAGATTCTCATCGGCAACTCGACGCTCAATGCGCTGTTCAATCATGCCTTTCCGTACTGGATATACGGGGGCATGAGCTTTCTCGCCGCGGCCTTCGTCTGGATCTACGTGCCCGAGACCCGGCA
>JASHTA010000560.1 GCA_030040795.1 Gammaproteobacteria bacterium
CGCACGTCGAGCCCGGCGGTCCGAACGTGCCCGGCGGCCTGATCGGGCCCGGTGGCCTGAGCAGGGCTCTCGCCCTCGATGGGGCGCCCATTCACCCAAGCGGCGTTCGGGACCTCATCGTGGATTGCAGAAGGCACGCGCATGGCTGCGGAGCTCACGCCGCGAGGCCGGCGGCAGGCTCGAACGCGGCGAGCAGGCCGCGCGCCTTGGCGCGCGTCTCCTCGAGCTCGCGCTCCGGCACGGAGTCGGCGACGATTCCGCCGCCGGCCCGGAACGTGATCCCTCCCTCAAACAGCGTGAGGCTGCGGATGAGAATGTTGAGATCCATGGTGCCGTCGCGCGAGAGAAATCCGAGCGATCCCGTATAGGCGCCGCGACCCTCGGCCTCGAGCTCGGCGATGATCTGCATGCAGCGGAACTTCGGGCAGCCGGTGATGGTGCCGCCGGGAAAGACGGCGCGAAGCGCTCCGATCGGAGTGACATCGGGACGCAGCCGGCCCCGGACGTTCGAGACGATGTGGTGCACGTGGGCGTACGTCTCCGTCACCATGAGCTCATCGACTCGAACGGAGCCCGCCTCGCACACGCGACCGAGGTCGTTGCGCTCGAGGTCGATCAGCATGATGTGCTCGGCGCGCTCCTTCGGATGCGCCACCAGCGCTGCGGCCTCGGCGGCGTCGACGCCCGGACGGCGAGTGCGCGGGCGGGTGCCCGCGATTGGCCGTGTTTCCACCTCGCCTCCCGATACACGAATCAGGCGCTCCGGGGAGGAGCTCAGCACGGCGAGGCCGCGCCACTGGAGCAACGCCGCAAACGGAGCGGGGTTCGCGGCCGAGAGCCGCGCATAAATGGCCGCCGCGTGCGAGCCGTCGAGAACCCCGTGCGCACCCGGTACGGGCGCAATGCGCCACGGCCTGGAAAGGTTCGCCTGGTAGATGTCGCCGGCCCGGATGTACTCCTGAGCGCGGCGCACGCGGCGGAGATGCCTCTCGGGCTCCTCCTCCGTGATGTGGAGCGCGGGCGGCGCGCTTGTCGCGGCCGGCTCACCGCGCGAAAGACCGTTCGCCGCCTCGCCGGCATCGCGCTCCAGCCGATCGAGGTCGCCGAGCGAGCCGGTCTCCGCCACAGCCAGCACGCGCCCGGTCGCGTGAGAATGTACGAGCGCACACGGCGTGCGCAGCGCGAGCGCGCGCCAGGGCAGCTCGCTCTCGGGCAATACCGGCAAGATGAGGCGTGGCTCGATCTCCTGAGCCAGCTCGTAGCCCAGGAACACCGCCCAACCGCCCGTGAAGGGCACCTCGGCGGCCGCGCCGCCCGAGCCGGTGGTGCGCTCCGCGAGCCACCAGCGCTCGAGCGTGGCGAGGAAACTCTTGCCCATCGGAACAGCGGAGCTCGACGTTCCGATCCGGCCCCGGGCATCGAGCCACAGCGCCGCGCGTGGCCTTGCCGCGAGGATGCTCGCTCGCCCCAGCGGCCCGTGAGCCACGCTGTCGAGCAGCAGCGGGTACTCGCGCGGCCGGGACGCGGCGAGGCGGCGCAAGACGGCCGGCGGGACATCGAGCGCACGCACGTGCGGGGGCGAGACAGCCCTGCGGTCACTCATGGCCGCATTATGCCTCGGGGGCCTGGCCGCTCGCGTGTGACGCGACTCTCAGCCGAGGCGGCGGAACACCAGCGACCCGTTGGTGCCCCCGAAACCAAAGGAATTCGACAGGGACACGTCGATCTTCATCCGTCTAGCCGTGTTCGGGACGAAGTCGAGATCGCAGTCCGGGTCCGGCGTGTGGTAGTTGATCGTGGGCGGAGCGACCTGATCGCGAATGGCGAGAATGGAGAAGATCGCCTCGACCACACCCGCGGCGCCGAGCAGGTGGCCGGTCATGGATTTCGTCGAGCTCACCGCGAGGCGTTGCGCGTGATCGCCGAACGCGCGCTTGAGCGCAATGGTCTCGGCCTTGTCGCCTGCCGGCGTCGAGGTCGCGTGCGCATTGACGTACTGCACGCTCGCCGGATCGAGCGCGGCGTCCTTCATCGCATTGGTCATGGCGATGCGGGCGCCTTCGCCATCCTCGGGAGGCAGGGTGATGTGGTGCGCATCGCCGCTCATCCCGAAGCCGACCAGCTCGGCGTAGATGCGGGCTCCGCGGCGGCGCGCGAACTCGAGCTCCTCGAGAACCACGGCTCCGCCGCCGTCGCTCAGCACGAAGCCGTCGCGATCGCGGTCCCAGGGCCGGCTCGCTTCCTGGGGTGCCTCGTTGCGCGTCGAGAGCGCCTTGGCCTGGGCGAAGCTGGCGAGACCGCACACCGTCATCGCCATCTCCCCTCCGCCCGCGACCATCAAGTCGGCGTCGCCATACTGAATGGTACGCATGCCGATGCCGATGGCATGGGTAGATGTCGTGCACGCCGTCACGACCCCCAGGTTCGGACCTTTGAGGCCGTATTTGATCGACAGGTGGCCGGAGATCATGTTGATGATGGTCGACGGCACGAAGAACGGGGAGATCTTGCGGGGGCTGCCGGAT
>JASHTA010000561.1 GCA_030040795.1 Gammaproteobacteria bacterium
CCGCGGTAATCGCCACGCAGATTGCAACAGCAAAACAGTCTCAAGCTCTGAGGCCAAGCCCGCGCAACCACGCATCCACTTGGCCGAACGCATCCTGCTGCCATTGTTCGGGCGTGCGTTCCCCCAGAATAGCGGTGTCCTCGACGAACCGAGATCGACATCGAGCGTCCCGACGTGCGGCATATCCTCGTTGTTAAGGAGCAGCCACGGAACCGCTCCGCCAATCACGGCGAATTTTCCCTTGAACGCTCCGAGTATCTGACCGACCTCAATCAGCACCGACTTCACGGCCGCTGTCGTGCGGTCGTCATAGTCGGATGCGGATTGCGGCTCCGGCGGAGTCACTTTTTCCATCCCATCCTCTCTCGTCGCAAATGCTCGGCCGCTTCTCGGCCTCGCTCGCCGGCCGCGGATAGGTCCAGATAGGTCCGCACCAGACCGGAGCACACGGCGCCAGGCGCTGGCTCGACCGCCTCGCGAAATACCCCTGCGTCCTCTGGCACGGTAACGAAGACATTCTCTCCCTTAGCCGGCGAGGATAGTGCCAAGGTGGCTCGCAGCCTCTCGAGGCCGGGCTCGTCTGCATAGAAGAACTGGGTTCCGGTGCGAGCGAATGGCGCAAGCCAGTGGGCCGCCGAGAACGAGGCGAAGATCGCCCGTCCCTCGTCAGACCCGGCACGAAGAGCCCGGCGTGCGGCTTCTTCGAATGCGCCGCCGTGCAAGGCGGTATAGAACCCGAGACGCTGGCCGGCCGGTGGCTGATAAGCATTCCGCCATGCATCGAGCAATGCATCGGGCGCAGACAAGAACAAGCCCTGGTGCGACACCTGCCCCCACTCGCGATCAAGCAGACCGGTGCGTATGTTGCTGATGTGACCCAGGCTGACTTCTGCGGCTTCCGCCAGCTCGGCGACCCGCCAGGGCCGGGCCGGGTCGCCGAGCATGACGGTCAGCACCTGCGCCGACTTCGGCTTGAACAGAGATTTGAGCTCGCGGTGCTCGACAGCGGGCTTGCTGGCGACGGTACGCTCGACGAACACTGAGTCGAATGTGAGACGCACACTGCCCTCGAGGTCCAAAAATCCTACGCCCTGCTCACGACACAGATCTTGCGCCGCCGATGAGAGGAAAGGGGCGATGAGGACCGGGGTTACATTGCGTCCTAGGTCGGCGACGTAGCTGCGCAATTGCAGCAGTCCCGTTCGCACATAGCGGGGCTGACCGCTCTTTTTGACCTCGCACGCCAGAGTATGGCCCCTGCCGGCAACGGATAGCTTGGCAACGATGTCCAGCCGGACATGATCGATCCGCGACTGCCGGGTGATGCTCTTGAGCTTGATTGCCGGTACCTGCTGGAGGACCGAGCGAAGAGCATCGACAGCTTTGGCCTCGGCCTCTTTCACTGGATTTACACTTTTCAGCATTTGCTGAAAATGCATTTTTTAGTGAAACTTGTCAAGACTGGCTGCCCGCGCGAGTCACCACGCATCCTCCATCGCGGCGATCAATCGGGCAGGCAGCAGGGTATCGACGAGGGCAATTGGCTAAAAATGCTGAAATTCTCAGGACTTATGCTTTGCCGACGAATCCTGATCTCGTCATCAGTCCAGGTTGCGTGCGCAAGCCGTGAGCAACAAGCTGGGCAAGGGCAACTTTGCCGGCGCTGCGACATTGTGGCAGGCTGAAAGCCTGGCCTGAGAATCGGGGCTACGCAGGTGCCACGGGCGTTACAAGCGTTGACGCTGTCGCCACTCTGGCGCAACGCGGACTATACAGCGTATAGGTCGTTATTATACGCTGTATAGGTGGCTGCGACGGTACCCACTGAACTGCGCATCCGGCGCGCCGCGCTCCGCCTTCTGGAGAAGGAGGGGGCCGAGGCGGTCAGCATGCGGCGACTCGCCCGCTTGGTCGGCATCACGCCGATGGCGATCTACCATCATTTCAAGACGCGCGAGGCGCTGCTGAGAGAGGTCGTCGACGCGGAGTTCGGCGCGTTTCTTGATCTGGTCGGCACGATGCCGAGTCATGGTGCCGCTGAAGACCAAATCGTGCATGCGCTGGATGCCTACCTCGCGTACGCGCTCGGTCGGCCCCGGATTTTCGACTACGTCTTCTCGAAGCCTCGAGAGGAGGCCAGGCGCTATCCCGATGACTTCCGCGCGCGGCTTTCGCCGACGCTGAATCCGCTCGCGGATGCAGTGGCGAAGTGGATGGACGACGGCGTCATCGAGAGAGACGACGTTTGGGAGGTCACGCTGGAGCTCTGGGCGCACGTACACGGCTATGTGGCGCTCCACCGGGCAGGTCGTTTCCGGCTGAGTCCGGAGGACTTCAAGGCGCTGGTTCACCGATCGTTGCGGCGGTTGTTTCACGGAATCAAGGCGCGATATGCCGCAGAGGCGGCGCACGCCTCTTCGGAGTGGCGACGATGAGGGCGGTCGTTTGCGTCTTCTTGACCGCCGCCGGCTGTTACTTTTCGTTCGGACTGGACAACGCGTGGTGGCTTGCCTGGCTCGCGCCGGTTCCGGTTCTCTGGCTCGTCTTTGGCGAGACAAAGCTCTGGAAGGCGTTTCTTGCGGCCTGGGCAGCCTTCGCGCTTGGCCTGACCAACCTTCTGCGAGCGTATCTGAACGTATTTCCGGGTCCCATGCTCGCGCTCGCCGTTCTCGGCCCGTCGCTTCTGTTCGCGCTGGCAGCGGTGGGCGCGCTGCGAGTCAAGAGGGCGCTCGGTCCCGTTCCGGCGATGCTTGCTTTTGGGGCGCTCTGGACGGGATACGACTTGCTCCTCTCGTTGCGCCCCGGGGTGGGGTCGATCATGTCGCCCGCGGGCGCTGAAGTTGCCGAGCCGGTTATGATTCAAACTGCGGCGCTGGTCGGGTTTATGGGCATTACGTTCTTACTCGGCGCGGTTGCCGCCGGAATCGCTCTCAGCCTGCGCACGCGCAATCCTGTTCCCGTGTTGATGGCCGCGGGTCTCTTCGCGGCCAACGCCGCATACGGCTATTGGCGGGTCTCGCACCGGCCTTCGCTCGCCATGCGAGTCGCCCTCATCGATAGCAATACCTACGGCTACTGGGTCGATTCCAACCGACCCCAACGCGTCGCCGAGCAAGCTGCGCTGGGAGTCATCGACGCGTACACGGCGCGGGTCGGAGAGCTGGGTCGTGGGAACGTAGAGCTCGTCGTGCTGCCGGAGAACCTCGCTCGGATCGGGAGGCCGTGGCACGACGAGACCCAGATGAAGCTCGCCGCTGCGGCCGATGCGACGGATGCCACAGTGGTTGGCGGCTTCAACGCGATCCTCGACGGGGCGCCACGGGACATGGCTTGGGCCTTTGAGCCCGGCGTGTCGAATCCCGTCACGTACGAGAAGAGGCACCTCGTTCCCGGCGTCGAATCGGACGTCTTCACGCCTGGGTCCGGTCCACGTGTGCTTCCGGACGGCGTTGAACCCGAGATCTGCTTCGATATGGATTTCCCGCGCATGATCCGCCACGACGCCGTGGCCATGCACCCAAGACTGCTCGCCGTGCCTGCATCGGAGATCGGTACGCACGGCGAGTGGTCGAACCTCGGCGCCGCCGCCGATGATTGGTTTCATGCCCGGGACGCGGTGTTGAGAAGTGTCGAGAACGGCGTTCCGATGGCAAGGAGCGCGAATCGCGGCCTGCTCACGTTGAGCGACCGCTACGGCCGCATTGTCGCCGAGGCGCACACCTCCGCGGCGTTCACGACAGTAGTAGGCAATCTGCCGCTCGATGGGCAAGGAGGATCGACGCTCTACGACCGCATTGGCGACGCCTTTGGCTGGCTCTGCCTCGCAGCCGGTGGCGGACTGGTGGTCGTCTCCCTTCGACCGCTGCACGCCCGCGAGCCAAGAAGGGCGCGGACCGCGTAAGTGATTGAGCTTCTAAGACGGCATATGTCCAGGAGGCTCCATCGTCTCGGGCGAGGCGCTCAGAATCTCGATGTGTCGATACCGAGGCCGGGCGGTCTGATATTCTGAGGAAGCTACGCGTCGCGGCTGCTTCATGACAAGATCAAGGAAACGGACAATGGCAACGCCCGATCAGGTCCCTTCGATTGCGCCGTTCAGCGATGATCCAACCTGCCGGGAGAC
>JASHTA010000067.1 GCA_030040795.1 Gammaproteobacteria bacterium
ACCGTCACGATCGGGAAGTTCTACCGCATCACCGGACAGAGCACTCAGCGTCTCGGCGTCGAGCCCGACGTGCCGCTGCCCTCGCCGATCGACATGAGCGATGTGGGTGAGACCTCGCTCGAGGATGCCCTGCCATGGGATCGCATCGCGCCCGCTTCGTTCACGGCGTGGCACTCGGAGCAGACGTCGGCCGTCGCCTATCCGACCCTTGCCATCGCGGAAGACGAGCGTGCCGAGCACGACCCGGACTTTCGCTGGCTCGTTCAGGAGGTCGCGGCGAGCGAGGACCTGCACGGCGAGACAACCGTCTCGCTCAATCTGAAAGTCCGCGAGAGCGAGCGGACCCACGAGGAAAGCGACGAGCTCGCGCGCGAGAACTTGAGGCGGACAGCGAAGGATCTGCCACCGCTCAAGTCCGCCGACCAGATCAGCTCGTCGGAAGCAGCGGACATCCTGCTTGCGCAGTGCACTCAGGTGGTCGGCGACATGGTCACGGGGGTGCGCGTGGTGCCGCCCCCGGCGAGAGCTCCGATGCACCAGACGGCGCGTCGCGACGAAGCGCCCGCAGTGCCGGTCGTCGGCTCAGCGCAGCAGCACCCTGAATAAATCCCAGGTGTCCTCGGCGAGCACGTTGGGCATGCGCGCGGCACGCTTGCCGCCGAGCGGCTGGCCCGCAAGGATGTCGCCATCCCCGAAGGCGACCGAGTCCGCGAGCGGCGTGGTGTCCGAGCCGTTGCGATAGCGCGCGATCGCCTTCAGGCGATCGGATCTTTCCTTCACGTCCTGCGCGACGCTCGACTTCGCGTGCAGCGTCAAGCGCGCGGTGACGATCGCGCCGATGAGCGCTTCGCATTCGGCGCGGTCGCCATAGTTGTCGGCGACCTCGCGCCGGGAAGTCGCCTCCTTGGCGAGCGCAACGAGCGGCGTGTCGATGAGACGCAGGCACAGGACTTCCGCGTAGGCAATGACGGCGAGGTTGATGGCGCGCCGCGCCTCGAGGGACAGTCCCGGAAACTGCGGAGCCGGCTCCGCGTTCAGCCGATCCGCCGCCCCGCGCGCCTCGTCGAGCGCCGCGTTGGCCGCGCGCGCGGCCTCCCGCGCCGCTTGCAGCTGCCGATCGATGTCGCGCCGCTTGAAGTAGTGCCAGAAACGTGTGAGCTTCGCTCGCGCCGCCTCGAGCTCCGCCACGCGCGCGTGGGCATCCGCGTGCTCGGTCTCGGCGATGCGCAAGCCGCCCTCGACGCTTTGGCGGCGCGCGAACAGGCGCCGGTTGCATTCGGCGAGAAACGCGCGGCGCTCGCGATCCTCCTGCTGATTGGCGAGCTCCGAGACGAACTGCTCGAGGATCTCCCGCCCGCACTGCCAGAGCGCGCGCAGCTGATAGAACACGAGCGCCGGATAGGCCGTCTCGACGAGCCCCAGACGCGACTCGAGCGTTCCCAGCATCTCCTGCACGCGGGCGGTCGCGCCTTCCTGCTGCTTGATGCGGTCCTTCAGCCGATAGACCTCCTCCTGCAGCTCCCCGTAGGCCTTCTTGAGCTCGGCGCGGTTGCGAAAGAGCAGCAGAACGCGCTGGTCCTCCGCGGGCGCGGGAGAGGGCCCAAGCCGGCCCCGAACCAGATTGGCAAGCTCTATCACGGATTTCATATGGCCGACGTGCCGGCCATACGAGCGCATACCTTCAGAGGATTCTCGCGGCCGGCGAGAAGCGATGCCCCCGCTCCACGCAGTACTCGAGCCACTTGTTTAGCATCACGTTGCGAGCCCAGCGCTGAACCAGTTCACGCTCCATCCGGCTGCTCAGGCTCCGCGGGGCCGCCTGCCCGTGCGAGGCCGGCCATTCCTGCGCCTCGGCGAGCCTCGCATCGTGATACAAGCGCACCCCCATGTTTGGGTAGGCGCGGGCGCTCGGGACCTCGGCCAGGAGGTAGGTGAGACTGAGCGTCGTGGTATACGGCGAGCGCCCGACGACGGTGAGAAGGAGGTCACAGTCCCCGGCCACCTGCGAGCGGTAGCGCCCTTTGAGCGAGGCCACATCGCCGGCGAGCCAGCCGAAGCGGATGTAGTTGCTCTCATACAGGCTCATCAGCGCCACGAAGCTTCGGGGGCGCGCGCGCCAGGAGACCGCCGTAAGGGTGTCATCGAGCATCGCCCGACTATATCGCACGTCGCGCCGAGCGCAAGCGCCCGAGTGCGTCAATTTCCGTGCCTGCGAGCTGGCATCGATCTTGCGTGCGGCCTCTCAAACGGCCGCCGCGCACGCCTCACCTCGAGCCGGCGTAGGCGGGGTGCAGAAAGTGGGCTCGATAGTATCGCAGCTCGCCGATCGACTCGCGAATGTCGGCGAGCGCGAGATGCGCGCTCTCCTTGCTGAAGCTCTCGGCGAGCTGCGGCGCCCAGCGGCGCGCGAGCTCCTTCAACGTGCTCACGTCGAGATTGCGATAGTGAAAGAAATGCTCGAGCTGCGGCATCTCGCGCGCGAGGAAGCGCCGGTCCTGGCAGACGCTGTTGCCGCACATCGGCGAGGAGCCGGGCACGACGAAGGGCGCGAGGAAGGCGAGCGTGCGCCGCTCCGCCTCCGCGGCCGAGAACGGGCTTGCGCGCACGCGGTCGATGAGGCCCGAGGCGCCGTGGTGCTTGCGGTTCCACTCGTCCATGCGGGCGAGCACATCGTCCGGCTGGTGAATCGCCATGACGGGCCCTTCGGCAAAGACGGTGAGATCCTTGTCCGTGACGATCGTCGCGATCTCGATGATGTGGTCCGTCGCCGGCGCGAGGCCGGTCATCTCCAGATCGATCCAAATCAGAAGATCAGCGCTGGGCATAGCCGAGCCATATTACATGACCCGCTGTCCGACAGCGCTTGCGCTGATGCAGCGCAACGCGAGGTCGATGCAGCGCAACGCGACGTCGATGCCGCTCGCGCCCCGGCCCTAGCGAAGGAGCTGCCGCCCGGAGAGCGCGTGCGCGAGCGTGCCGCCGTCCACGTACTCGAGCTCGCCTCCCACGGGCACTCCGTGAGCGATGCGGCTTGCGCGCACCCCGCGCCGCAGCGCGAGCTCGCTCAGAAAGTGGGCCGTCGCCTCGCCCTCGACGGTCGAGTTGGTCGCGAGAATGAGCTCCTCGACCCTTCCCTCGCCGAGGAGCGCTTCGAGCTCCCGGGCCCCGAGCTGCTCCGGGCCGATGCCATCGAGCGGCGAGAGGTGGCCCATGAGCACGAAGTACAGCCCCCGGTAGCTGCCGGACTGCTCGACGGCGAGGACATCGGCGGGAGATTCGACGACACAGAGCAGCGTCGCGTCCCGCTGCGAGGAAGAGCAGATCGAGCACAGATCGTCCTCGGTGAGCATCCGGCAGCGCCGGCAGCGCTTGACGGACAGGAGCGCCGCGCCGAGAGCGCTCACCAGGGACTGCGCGCCCGGCCGGCCGTCCTGCAGCAGGTGGAACGCCATGCGCTGCGCGCTTTTCGGACCCACGCCCGGAAGCGCGCGCAACGCATCGATGAGGAGCGAGAGCTTGGGTGAGAGCTTCATCGCCCGTTCAGAAGGGCATCTTGACGCCCGGCGGCAGCTGCACGCCGGACATGAGGCTCGCCATCTTCTCCTGAACCTGCGCCTCGAGCTTGTGCACGGCATCGTTGAAGGCGGCGGTGACGAGATCCTCGAGCATCTCCCGATCCTCTCCCGAGAGCACGGCGGGCTCGATCTGCACCCGCTTGGTCTCATGCCGGCCGTTCAGAGTCACCTTCACCATGCCGCCGCCGGATTCTCCGATCACCTCGATGCTCGCGAGCTCGGCTTGCGCCTTTTGCATGCTCGCCTGCACGGCCTGAGCCTGCTTCATCAGATTGTTGAAGTTTCCGCGCATAAGTGCTTGAGACCTCCATCCTGATCGTCATTTCATGGGCCGGACGGTCTCCGGCTGGATCGTCGCGCCGAAGCGCTCGCCGAGCGCGCGGACCGTCGGGTCCGCATCGAGGGTCTGGCGGGCCGCCTCGAGCTCGGCGAGCGTGGCGCGCTGCTCCGATTGGGCGGGCGTCTCGCCCTCGCCCGCGGCCGCGACGAACTCGATCCGCACCGGCTCGCCGTAGAAGCGCGACAGCGCCTGCGCGAGCTTCTCCTCCTGAGCTCGCGTGCGCACGAGCGGGTTGCGGGGATCGAGCGCGAG
>JASHTA010000562.1 GCA_030040795.1 Gammaproteobacteria bacterium
CCGTCCACGACGGCGATCTGGCCGATCGCGAACGTCGCGGCGTCGGAACACAGGTGCAGCACCGTGCCGGCCATCTCCTCGGGCTCCGCTGCCCGGCCGAGCGGACTCGGCGCGAACGGGCATGCTTCGAGGCGACATAGGGGGACATGCCAGGATCGGCGACGACGCCCGCAACCGATGCCGTGTTGACGATGGCGCCGCCACCATGGCCGAGCATGTAGGCGATCTCCGCATGCATTGCATTGAAGACCCCGCGCAGGTTGACGGCGATGATGCGATCGAAGTCGGACGGGCGCACCTCGTGGAGAGGCTGGGTTGCAGGGAGGATGGCGGCGTTGTTGAACGCGGCGTCCAGCCGGTCGAACCGCTTCACGGCAGCCTCCACCAGCGACTTGACCTGCTCATAGGAGGCGACATCGGTCGCCTGGAAGAATGCCCGGCCCCCCTCGCGCTCGATCATTTGCACGGTCTCGGCGGCGAGGTCGCTGATGTCGCCGATCGCGACGGATGCTCCCTCCCGGGCAAATGCGCGCGCCGTCGCACGTCCGATGCCCGTGGCGCCCCCCGTCACCAGTACTGTCTTGCCTTTGAAGCGCATCGCGTGCCTCCCGACCGAAGCGGCCCTCGCCGGTCGTTGAATCGAGCCCACCGACCCCATCGAGCCCTTGGGGGGCGGTCATCCTCGCCAAGTATCGCCGCCCGCAGCGCCGCACTATAATTTCCCGGGCGATATGCCGATAGATCAGGGGAACGAGGGGTGGGCGTAGAGCTCGGCACGCAGTGTCCTCGTCGGTGGTCGACGGAGGACGTCGATCCGCGACGCGCACTCGCGTACTGGGTCGATACGGTTTGCGACCGGTTCCTCGAGCTCGAGATCGATACGCCGCTCGGGGACCGCTTCCGGGCGCGCCTCGAGCAGGCCGAGCTCGGGGCGGCGACGGTGAACCTCGTTGACGCCGAAAGCCAGCGAGTGCAGCGCACCCGGGCGAAGATCGCACACTCCCGCTATCCCGTTTTCTTCCTGCTGCAATTGCGGGCAGGCCGGATCCGGCTCCGACAGCTCGGCCAGGAGGCCCATCTGCATGCCGGAGAGAGCGTGCTGATCGACGGCACGGAACCGTACGAGCTCGTCTGCCCGGAGGCGACGAGCTCGTTCGCCCTGCGCCTGCCGGAGCCTTGGCTGAAGCGTTGGATTCCCTATCCCGAGCGCTTCGGCGTACGCGTATTTGGGCGCGAGGGATGGAGCGCCGCGCTGAACGCGGCGCTGTCGAGTCTCGAGGTGCATGCGCTGGAGCAGCTCGTCCTTCCGCACAGCCTGGTGGCCGAGCAGATCGCGGCGCTGCTCGCGCTTGCGGCGGGCGACATTGCCCCGGTGCCGGCGCGGCGGACTCTCCACGATGATCTGCTCTGCACGCTGCGCGACCGGTTGCACGAGCCGGATCTCACGCCGCTCGACGTGGCGGTCCAGCATCACGTCTCGAAGCGCACCGTGCATTATGCGTTCGCGCGCGCCGGCACCACGTTCAACGAGCAGCTGATGCGCCTGCGTCTCGAGCGTGCGCGCGAGCTGCTTTGCGATCCGCGGTTCGCCGATCTGCCTGTCTCGGAGATTGCGGCTCGCTGCGGATTCGCCGATCCGAGCCACTTCGCCCGCCGCTTCCGCTGGCACTTTGCCGAGGCTCCGCTGCAGGCTCGGCGCTCAGCCGCCACCCTGCGCCCGAGCGCGCTCGGGTGAGAGATCCGCTCGAGTGAGAGATCTTCTTCTGCCCTCGATGACGGTCTCACGACCGCTCGAGCGTCTCTCGCAGCACGACCGCGTTGTTGTGCTCCTCGTCCTTCGCCCCGAACAGGAGCGTTGAGCGCTTCGCCTTGGCCATCTCTTCCCGGAGGGCGGCGACGGCCTCCTCGTTCGCGGCGAGCTCTGCCCGATAGCGCTTGCGGAACTCCGCCCAGCGCGCGGGATCGTGGCCGAACCACTGCCTGAGCTTCGCGCTCGGCGCGATATCCTTCGCCCACAGGTCGATTCGCGCGGTGTCCTTCCTGAGTCCCCGCGGCCACAGCCGGTCGGCCAAAACACGCATACCGTCATCAGGTGACGGCGGAGCGTACACGCGCTTCAAGCGAATGGGAGCCATTGGACCTCACTCGTAGGCGCTGCGCAGCAGCGTGCGGATCTCCTCCAGCGTGAGCGGGCGGTCGAGCGCGTCGAATCCCTCGAGCTCCACCCGCACGGCCTCGGCGATGTCGTAGAGATTCTCGCGCGGGACACCGAGCGCGCACAACTTCGTCGGCACGTCGAAGCGTGCGATGAACGATTCGACGGCACCGGCGCAGGCGAGCGCGCCTGCGCGCGCCCGCGACGGCTCGAAAGGCACTCGCAGCGCCTCGGCGATGTCCGCGAATCGCTGCGGCGCCACATCCGCCATGAACCGCATCGCCGGCACGAGCGCGATGCACGAGGTCACCCCGTGCGGCACGCTCCATGCCGGCCCGATCTGATGGCCGAGCGCATGCGATAGGCCGAGCCCGGTATTGAAGGCGCCGTAAAGCGAGAGCCATGCGGCATCGAGGCACTCGGCGCGATGCTCGAGATGCGAAGGGGAGGACCCGAGCGAAAGCGGCAGGTGCTCTACGGTCATGCGGATGGCGCGAACGGCCAGCGCATCGGACAGCGGGTGCGCGCGCTTGGCGTAGATCGTCTCGACGGCATGGTCCAGAACGCGGATGCCGGTGCTGACCCAGAGCTCGTCGGGTGTCTCGACGCAAAGCTCCGGGTCGTGGATCACGACGCAGGGCTGCAGGCGAGGATCGATCACCGCCCGCTTCCGGCGCGTCGCCTCGTCGGTAACGCCCCCGCCCGGCGTGAAGGCGCCGGCGGAGAGCGTGGTGGGGATGGCGATGTGCAGGCATTCGGTGCCCGCGCTCGCATCGGAAGCCCTTGCGCCGAATGCCTTCGAGAAATCGAGGGCGCCGGCCTCGCGCGTCATGTCGCGCGCGTTGAGGCGGCTCGCGACGGCCACTTTCGCGCTGTCGATGACGCTGCCGCCGCCAAAGCTCACGACGGCATCGCAGCGTAGCGACTCGAGCGCCGCGGCCATTGCGCGCACACGCCCGGCGGGAGCGTGCTGCGCGGCCTCCGCGTAGGTGCCCGCGCAGCGCGGTCCGAGCGCCTGTCGTACCCGATCGATGAGCCGCGAGCGGCCAAGCGATGCGCCCGTCGCGACGAGCGCGCGCATGGCGCCGCGGCGGTCGAGCTCCTCCGAGAGTCTCTCGACGGCGCCCGCGCCGGAGATCACCGTCTCGAGCCGAGTGAGCCTGAACTGCCGCATGATGCCCCCTGCTTGATGGCAGCCGCTTCTGCGGAGCGCGCGACGAGCTCATCGGGGCCGCCGTGCTCCTAGATCTCCACGACCCCCTGGTCGGTACCGACGAGCAGCAAGTCGGCCGGGCGCTCGCCGAACAATCCCACGGTGACGACGCCCGGAATCTGATTGAGCGCGGACTCGAGCGTCGGCGGATCGGCGATCGTCAGGCCGTGCACATCGAGAATGTGATTGCCGTTGTCGGTCACATAACCCTGGCGCCACACGGCATGGCCGCCGAAGCGGCCGAGGCGTCGGGCGACGAGATTGCGCGCCATCGGGATCACCTCGATGGGCAGCGGGAAGGATCCGAGCGTGTCGGCGAGCTTGCCGTCGTCGAGGATGCAGATGAACTCACGGGCGGCCTCGGCGACGATCTTCTCGCGCGTGAGCGCTCCGCCGCCCCCCTTGATGAGATGGCGGCGCCTCGTCGCCTGGTCGGCGCCATCGACGTAGAGCGCGAGCTCGCCGACATCGTTGAGGTCGATCACCTCGAAGCCTGCGGCCGCGAGGCGCGCGCTCGTCGCCTCGGAGCTTGCGACCGTCTTGAGCCGTACGGGATGCGCCGCGAGCGCATCGATGAAGCAGTTCACCGTCGAGCCGGTGCCGACGCCGATCGGCGCGTCTTCCCGGAGGTGGCGCAACGCCGCGGCCGCGGCGCGGATCTTCTTCTCCTGTGCGCTCATCGAGCTCGTTCCGCGAGGGGACTTCAGAAACGACTGTGCCCGCAAGAGCGGGCACAGTCGTTTCGGATTCGATTCGGCGGGCGCGGAGGCTGTCCGCGCCCACCGAGTTTC
>JASHTA010000563.1 GCA_030040795.1 Gammaproteobacteria bacterium
CAACTTAGCCCAAATCTTGGTCAAACTTCGACGCCCGTTTACGGCCGTGCTCGCACAACGCGTCGCGAAGCACCTCGCAGGTGTCCCGGCGGAATCCGAGCGCGCCAAAAAAAACCGGCCTTAGTCGCGTCGTAGCGATGGTCCGGGTTGAGCAGATAGTCGACGATCTTCCATCGTTCAACCGTTCAACCAGCAGCCGATCTCTGGCAGGAAGCATCACGCTCTGGTCAGCGACAATTAAAACTTTCGGGTAGTTGTCGCCGGTAATTGTCGCCGGCGGACCGGCCCGGCGGGGCGACGACAATTAGATTTTTCGGGTCCTGAGCCTTCACGACGGTCTTGGTTACGCTGCCCCTCCGAAGGAGGGGCAGCGTGGTTACAGACCAACAAGTGAGGCGACTGATGAAGCAACTTCAGGAAGGCAACCCGCTTGCACGCGCGGCGGTGCGTGCCGGGATGAGCGAGCCGACGGCGCGCAAATATGCCCGCTCGGGGCGGATGCCCTCGGCGGTGCGAGCCCCACATACCTGGCGGACACGACCAGACCCCTACGAGCAGGTCTGGCCGCAGATCGAGACCTGGCTCAAGCAGGACGCAGGTCTTCAGGCCAAGACGATCTGGGCGGCGCTCAACGAGCGCGATCCGGGGCGGTTCACGCCTGGGCAGCTGCGAACTCTGCAGCGCCGGCTGAACGCCTGGCGCGCACAGTGTGGTCCGCCGCGGGAGGTGTTCTTCCCCCAGGTGCACCGGCCCGGGGAGCAGGCGCAGTCCGACTTCACTGACATGCGCGAGCTCGCCGTCACGATCGGCGGGGATCCCTTCCCGCATCTGCTCTACCACTTCGTGCTGACGTACTCGAACTGGGAGTGGGCGCAGGTCTGCCCGAGCGAGAGCTTCGAGTCCTTGAGTGCCGGAGTTCAGGGGGCGCTGTGGCGGCTCGGCGGGGTGCCCGAGGAGCATCGCACCGATAATCTCTCGGCGGCCACCCACGAGCTTGCCGAGAGCCGCGGGCGGGACTTCACGGTGCGCTACCGGGAGCTCCTCGATCACTACGGGATGCGCGGCTCGCGCAACTTTCCCGGCAATGCTCATGAGAACGGGGATGTGGAGTCCGGGAACGGGCACTTAAAGAGCGCGCTCGATCAGCGGCTGCGACTGCGCGGATCACGGGACTTCCTCTCGCGCGAGCGCTACGCGACCTTCATCGAGGAGTGCCTCGCCGCGCGCAATGCCACCCGCGCTGAGCGGTTCGCTGAGGAACGAGCAGTCCTTCGGCCGCTGCCGGCGCGGGCACTGCCCGCCTACCGCGAGCTCTACGCGCGGGTGTCGCGCTGGAGCGTGATCCGCGTCGGCAGAGGCAACTACATGCTGCCCTCGCGCCTGATCGGGCGGCGCCTCATCGTGCGTGTGCACGCCGACGTGATCGAGTGCGAGTACCGAGGCAGTTTGGTTGCGCGGATGGAGCGGCTCGTCGGCGCCGAGCGCGATCGCATCGACTACCGGCACATCATCCACTCTCTCGTGCGCAAGCCCGGCGCCTTCCGCCGCTACGTCTTCCGCGAGGCGCTGTATCCAACGCTCACCTTCCGCCGCGCCTACGATGCGCTCGTAGGCGAGGACGATGCCCGAGCCGACCTCGAGTACGTTCGCATCCTGCATCTGGCGGCGAGCGACGGAGAGCGCACCGTCGAGGCGGTCCTCGCTGCTCTGCTCGCCGAGAAAGCGGTACCACACTACGAGGCCGTACGCGAGCGGGTGCGGGGGGCGCGCACCGGCGCCGGCGTTCCGGATGTGGTCATCGGCGCCCCGGACCTCACCTGTTACGACCGGCTGCTCGGTGCTCTTGCCGCGGAGGTGGCGCCGTGAGTGCCGCAATGAGCGCCGCCGCCCGCGAAGAAGTGCTGGAGCTGCGGTTGAAGGGGCTGCGACTGCCGGGGTTCCTCGCTCACTACGCGCCGCTCGCGAAGAAGGCGGCCGCCGAGGGTTGGGAGGTGATCGAGTACCTGGGTGAGCTGGTCGCCCTGGAAGTCGCCGAGCGGGCCGATCGGCGCCTGAAGCGCTTGCTCGAGGATGCCAAGCTTCCCACCGACAAGACTCTCACCACGCTCGAGCTTGCCCGCTACCCGGTGCCGATGCGTGGCCAGATCCAGGAGCTCTGTCGCGGGGAGTTCTTGAGCAATGCGACCAACGTCTGCCTGATCGGCAAGCCCGGCACCGGCAAGTCGCACGTCATGGCGGCGATCGCTCGCGCGCTCATCGAGCGCGGTGCGCCGGTCCTGTACACGCAAGTTTCTGAGCTCGTCGAGAAGCTGCTGCAGGCCAAGCGCGACTTACGCCTGGCTCGCGAGCTCAAGCGGCTCGATCACTTCGAATGTCTCGCCCTCGATGACATCGGCTACGTCCAGCAGGATCGTGCCGAGATGGAGGTTCTCTTTGCCCTGCTCGCCGAGCGCTACGAGCGCAAGAGCGTGATGATCACCTCGAACCTCGTGTTCTCCAAATGGGAGCAGATCTTCAAGGACCCGATGACCACTGCGGCGGCGATCGATCGGGTGGTGCATCACGCCGTCGTACTCGAGTTCACTGGTCCAAGCTTCCGGGCCGAAGAGGCCGAGAAGCGCACGGCGGCGAGCGCCAAGGAGAAGCGGCAATGAACTCTACGACGAGCAGCGGAGGTCAAGAGCTTCTGCCCGGCCTACGGCCGCGCAGACCGCGCGTCGGCTTCGCCGTCGCGCGAAAGACAAAGACGATAGAGCTATCGAGGAGAAGAGGAAATCCGGAGCACTGGCGCCGAGGGTGTCAGGCTCGGTGCGGGTAGACCGTCAGTGGAGGCGAAGACCCGAAAGAAATGACCGTCGCACCCCAAATTTATAGTTGACGCTGGCCAACGCCCTTCCGGAGTGCCAAGTGCGATCGGCGTGCGAGATTTTGCGGCACGTGGGGCATCGCGTGGCAGCGTACGGCAATTGATCGAAGCGTCGCGACGGCCTCACGTCGTGCCGGCGGGGCTAGGGAGGAAAGTCAACCAATCAGT
>JASHTA010000564.1 GCA_030040795.1 Gammaproteobacteria bacterium
GCGGTCTATACGCTGCCTCTGCAGCTGCTGGCGTATCACGTCGCCATCCTCCGGGGCACCGATGTGGATCAGCCGCGCAACCTCGCGAAGAGCGTGACGGTGGAGTAGAGGCGTCTGGCGGCGCCGCCGCTGGTGTGCGACCGAATTAAAGTCGCATCGCCGAAAACAAAGTCGCATCCCGGGGAATAGAGTCGTGACGCGGCAATTCTGGCCGGACCCTTTCGTCACATAGAGGGACGGCTACCTGAACCTGGCTCAGGATCAATATGCCTGCTTCGAAAGCAGGCTTGATTCGGCACGCGAAAGGATATAGTATATATACTACATACAGTATAGACAATACGATTTGTCATGAGCAGCGAAACTCCGGCGATCGCGCTCGATGTGCGCGGCCTGCGAATGAGATACGGCGCCAGGGACGTGCTCACCGGGGTCACGTTCACCATGAAGCGCGGTGAGGTGCTGGCGTTGCTCGGGCCGAACGGCGCGGGGAAGACAACCACCATCGAGATCCTCGAAGGTTTTCTCATGCGCTCGGCGGGTAATGTGTCCGTCCTCGGAATCGATCCCGCACAGGGCAACGAAGCGTGGCGGGCCCGGATCGGAGTCGTGCTGCAGTCCTGGCGCGACCACAGATTCTGGCGAGTCCGCGAGCTGCTGACGTATTTGGCCCGATTCTACGCGCCGTTTGCCACTGCTGAAGTCGCGCGGCCGTGGGATGTGGACGAGCTTATCGACGTCGTCGGTCTGTCGAAAAGCGCGAACGCCAAGATCATGACCCTGTCGAGCGGGGAGCGGCGTCGCCTCGACGTGGCGATCGGAATCGTCGGGCGCCCCGAGATGGTTTTTTTCGACGAGCCTACCGCGGGCTTCGATCCGCATGCACGCCGCGACTTCCAGGATCTCATCCACCGGCTATCCGACTTCGACAACACGACTATCCTGATGACGACTCACGACCTGGACGAGGCTGAGAAGATTGCTGACCGGATTCTCGTGCTCGACGAGGGGCGGATCGTCGCTGACGGCAGTGCCGACCAGCTCGCCAGTGAGTTCACCACCGCTGCCGAAGTGCGCTGGACGTCCAGTGGGCGACGCCACGTGCACGCCGCGCGTGGAGGCGATGCCACCAGCTTCGTCCGGGATCTGCTGATCCAGAACGATGACGTCACCGACCTCGAAGTGCGCCGCGCGAGTCTCGAGGAAACCTACATGACGATTGTCCAGCGCGCCGAGTCGGCGCAGTCGCGCGGCGGGATCCCCAACGGGGCCGCCGCGAAAATCTCGGACGTGCGAGCATGACCACGGCTACCGCACTCGACACCCACCGGGCCGCCGTCCTGGCCGGCCTCTCCCGCGGCTGGATCGAGACCCGTCAGAGCTTCACCGAGACCGCCAAGGTCATAGTTGAGGCATTTTTTTCCTTGATATATATCGCCGTGCTGCTGATGCTCCGTAGGAAGACCATGCCCGGCACGGACTTTTCCTTGGCCGCGACGGTGCTGCCGGGCCTCCTTTGCATGTCGATCATCTTCGGCGGGATCGTGGGACCCTCCGTATCGATCACCGCCGAGCGCGAAGACGGCACGCTGTTGCGCGCCAAGGCCACGCCCAATGGGATGCTCGGTTACCTCGTCGGCAAGATCGTGATGGTTGCTTTGTCGACGCTGCTCAAGTTTGTTGTGATTCTGGTTGCGGGAATTATGTTGGTGAACGACGTGATCGTCGATGCCCGGGCGTGCCTTCTGCTCACACTGATTTTCGTCGTCGGGATGGTAGCGACGGTGCCCATCGGCGTCGCACTCGGCTCTGTCATGAAGTCGTCCTTGCAGGCCGGGCTGGTGCCGCTGACGTGCGGGCTCCTCGTCATCGCGTCGGGATTGTTTTTTCCGATCACCGTCCTGCCGACGTGGCTGCAGTCGTTCGTACAGGCCTTCCCGGTGTACTGGGTGGGGCTGGGCGCACGCTCCGCGATGCTTCCCGCGCAAATGGTCGCAGCCGAAATCGGCGGGTCGTGGCGCATGGTCGAGATGTTCGCCGTGCTCGGCGTGTGGGCAGCGATCGGCTTGGTGCTCGCACCGGTCCTGCTGCGCCGGATGGCCCGGCGCCAGTCGGGATCCGCGGTGGCCGAGGTGCGTGCACGCATCAGGTCCAAAGGGTACTGACGGGTGGCGGATTCCAGCGACGTCGTCCACAACCGTGTGGCGATGCTGCGCGCGGAACGCGGCATCTCGCGGCGCGACCTGGCCGAAGCGCTCGGCGTGCACTATCAGACCATCGGCTACCTCGAGCGCGGCGAGTTCAGCCCCTCTCTGCAGCTGGCGCTTCGCATCGCGGCCTACTTCGAGGTCTCCGTCGAGGTCGTGTTCTCCCTGAAGCCGTTCAAGCGACTAGGGGAGTAGATCTCGAGCGTCCGCTCCTGGGCGGACAGAGCTGTGTCTAGTCCCCCAATCCGTGTTAGCCTAATGTGAAACGCGTGCACCCGCGATGCGGTTGAGGCACGACGCAAGAAGTCGTCTCAGCTCGAGCCGCAGCAGAACGCTGAAATCCCGGAGATCCTGGGAATGACGAGGCGCATCGTTCGTAAATCGCCGTTTGAGTACGCGCACCTGTGGGATTCAAGTCGCCGCGTTTTGTCGCACACGAAGTTTGGTCGTTGCCCGAGAAGAGTTATGGCATCAAGAGCTGCTCGGCTGGCACCAGATAATCAAAATAATCAGATCGCTCGAGCTCCGGGTCCAGCTCTCCTTGGTAGATCAAACCGCGCCGGATCGAAAGTCCGGAGACCCCCTCGAGACTCTCGATCTTCTTGCTTACTTCAGCCACGATGGATGGGTCGATCCTCTTCTTGAACTTGACTTCCAATACATACAACGACTGCTTGGTTCGCAGCAACAGATCGATCTGACATCCGGGCCTGCGCGCCGTCTGCGCCTGAAAGTACGGCCCGGCATTCAGAATGGGCACATGAGCGAGGCCAAGTGTGTCCAAGATGACATCCAGATTATCGAGAACCAGATTCTCGAACTGCAGGCCGACGATGGAATCCCATGCGTGAAAGCCTTCCAGCGGCGCTCGCCGGTAGAGGCCCCTTCTGACTTGTTCCGCAACAGGAGCGATGTATTTAAGATAAAAGCGAAGGTAATTGTCACTGATGCGGTGCCTCAATGTCCTTGGCCGGTTCTTGCCGGTGACGGGGTTGAAGGCGACGTCCTGGCTCAAGAAGCCAGCCGATTCGAGATCGTCCATCGCCTCGGTCAAAGTGCCCCCACGGCCCCGCCGCAACACCTTGCTGATTTCGCTGATAGAGCGAGGACCATCGACGAGGGTCGACACAATCTCACGGTAAGTTTCCGCCTTGCGCGTGAAAATATCGTGAAATATCTGCTCGAACTCATTGAAAAGCGGCCAGCCACGCCTGAAGCACAGGCGCTCGATGTTCTGTTCGGCGGTCTGTGCCGGATCGATCTCTTCCAGGTAGCGGGGCACACCGCCTGTTACACAAAGTACTTTGAGCTTCTCGGCGACGTTGACGGTCTTCCCTTTCCAGAACTCATTGCAAGCGGACAAGGGAAGTGGTTGCAGACGGAATTGCCACGAACATCGGCCGACGAAGCCGGTGTTGTTGAGAATGTTCTTTTGAATCCACGAGGAAACAGAGCCGCAAAGAACGACGATTAGCCGCGGACGCTGGGAGAAAAGATTGTCCCAGGAGGTTTTGAAGTGCCCAGCGAAATCAGGTTCGCCGATGGCCATCCACGAGATTTCGTCCAGCAGCAACACCGTACTTCCCGAGGAGGGAAGAAGGCTGGCGAGCAGTTTGAACGCCTGGGGCCAGGACTCGAGCGTGACCTTCGGGGCTTTGGTTTGCCCCGCCAGGCGTTCGGCAAATGCCTCGAGCTGCTCGCGCCGGCCGATATGCTCGCGGGGTGGCAGCCCCTCGAACGAAAGAAAGTGGTTGGCTTCGGCAGCGCATTCGCGGATGAACGTGCTCTTGCCAATGCGGCGCCTGCCTTGGCAGATAATCAGAGAGGCGGTCTTTTTCTTCAGGAACGGCCGAAATTCCCCTCTTTCGCGTTCGCGGCCGATGAATAAGCCCATTTTTGTGTTTGATGAAATTAGGTGCCGGTTCTTGATTCTCTCAATATGGCACCTAAATAGCAA
>JASHTA010000565.1 GCA_030040795.1 Gammaproteobacteria bacterium
CAGAGTAACAACCCCTCGCTGACCGCTCTCGCCATCAATGAGGGACACGCGAGCGCTGACGCCTCGCTGCGCGATCTCGCCGCGCGTGCGGCGTTTGCGCAGACCCTAGGATTTATTATTGAACCGTCCTTCGACATCGCGCCGGAGATGCAGAAGAACTTTATGTACTTCTCCAGCGTCTATGCGCTGCGGGTCAAGATCAACAAATACGACTGGCGCGCCGGACTGTTCACAATTTTCGACGGTGGCGAAGGGCAGATTTCGGGCACCCGCCTGACATTCCGAGACGCTCAGTGCCAGGGGAGTCTTGCGGCCGTCGAAGGCTCATGGACCTACGAAGGCAATGTTGTGTGCGCCAGCGGCGGTACAAATCTCGCTGGGCGCATGCACGTGACCATCCGCTAGCTCGCCCGCACAGTGCCGCTACCGCACAGTCAGCTGTCCTGCGCAGACGGCGTGCTTTGCACCGTCGCGGGGAACGAAGCGAAGCCTCAATTCCCGCCCGATCAGGGGATCCCCGGTCCCGATGGTCAGAGTACCGGAACGCGGGACCGCGCCATAGCCGAGCGATGAGTAGGAGCCTTCCGAGTCGCCTCGAACGAGCGCTTCCACATCCATCGCGTCATCATCGCCCGGCTGGCATCCCGTTGAACTCAACGTGACTTGAGAGATCCTCGGTTGTGGGGTGGAGCACAGGCGCACGTCGATGCTGAGTTCGCCGGTAGCCGTCGCACGCCACCGGCCGTCCGGACCATTCGCACCGAGGAGGTTCTCCGGACGCGTGGCAGCCGATGCCGATGGCGCGGACCACCCCACCACCGACGCCCCGCACTGGGCACTGGCGCGATTGAGGCCGCTCTCGGGCCCCGCTCCATGAACGGCAACCGCCGTGCTGCAGGAACCCTCCACCTCGCTTGTGCTCGCAGTGCCATCCAGCAGCCGCGTCAGCAAAACCGCGGCGCGGTCGGCGCGCAGTACCCGGGCCATCCCAGCGCTCGGGCCGCCCTGGTCGCTGCCCACGGAGAGGAGAAACCCGGCGATCTGATCCTGGATCATGACGAGGCCGCCGCTCATGCCTTCGGTCAGCCGGTCTCGGTCCGCTTCGGGCGCCACCCAGAAATGGCCTGGGTCGGATGCCGTCACCGCGCGAATGCCCAAGTCGCTTCGCTCAAAACGACCGCTCGCCGCCGCCGTGACCAACGATGCGCCCTGCGACTGCGCCAGCAATGGATCGACGTCGGCCACTCCGGCGAACACCCCGCCGCAATCTGCGAGGTTCTCCACGCCCGCGACGCGCAGGACGGCGAGGTCCTCCGTCTTGAACACAGCACATCGCTGGCCTTCCGCCTCGACCGGCGTGCGGCCCGCCCGAACGACGACGATCCGTGCAAAGCGGTCATCACGGCCCTCAGCAGGGCTGACCAGGACGTGTCGCGGCGTGGCCGCATAGCACTGCTGACCGCGGTGAAAGAGCCAGGCATTCCCCTGGACGACCGCCTCACTCACGTTCGGAGCCCGTAAGCTCTCCACGTATGCGACAGCCTGAGCGTCCGCCCCACTCGCCATGATCAAACAGATCATCCCGTACCAGACGCACCGCCCGGTCCGACCGAAGTCTGTTCGGACGACTATCTCTTGCCGCTTCCCTTTAAAATCCATTCGAATGCACCCAGCATAGCGCTCAGCAAGCCCAGGCACGTGACGGTGGCCGTCACCGCGCTGATTACGGGATCGTGGATGATACGTTGTACGAGTTCCGGCTTGATCTCATACGAGGCGGCTCCAAAGCGAGCGATCTCCACGTAATCCGCCGCCGCGTGTCCCACCACTTCCATTGCGTCATCCGAACCTACGTGTACGAACCCGGACACGACGGGTATGACCTTCCCGTTGGAACGGCGCAAACGCCAGAACACCTCATCGCCGGGATCCAATGCAGCGGTGGCAATGGCGTAGCGGCCACCGTGCAAGAAGCCGCTTTCGACGACGGTAACCGTGCCGCTCAGAAGCGTGCGCTCGACCTGCGGCCCTACATCGTTACCGACCTTCAGATCGCCGCGGAAGGAAAGAAGGACCGTCTGGGGGCCAAAGCCCGATGCGCCCGCATCGGAATCCCCACCCAGCTTGACTCGAATGACGTCGCCGCTGCTCAAGTTGACCGATTGGTCTCCGCTTGACGCGAGCCGGCCATCGAGCGCTGCACCGCGTCCGCTCCCCGGCGCCCAGTTCAGTTGCAGGAGCAAGTCCCCTTTCCGCTCACGAGCGAGACGGATCTTCACCCCATCATCGACATTCAGGAGCACACGGTCTGGAATTTGAATTCTCTTCTCACTATTTTGCGGATTCGATACGCTGGCGTTCGGCAACCAGACCGAAACACCAGCGCGATCATCAACGACGATAGAAGCTGCTTCGGTCACGGCAGAAAGCGAATACGCCGCGGCGCGGTGCCAAAGGATCAGCGTCAGGTACACCGACAGGAACAGGACGACGAGACACATACCGATCGTTCGTCGGTGAGCCGTCAGCCAGCCCCTGAGCCGCAGAGCCGGCGCCGATATTCTGATATATACCCTAGAGATCAAGCATATCCGCCGGTGCGTTGACGCAGTCGTCGAAAGCGCAGCGCCGCAAGCGTAATGGGACTGATTGGGACCGCACCGCCGGGATCGTGGCCTCGCAGAGTGTGTCGAAGGCGGTGAGCCGTTCGGCCGGTATTGGGGTACACGGCGTATACGACGAATCGCCGATTGCGAGAAATGCGGTACTTCGTCCGCTCTGCACTGCGATGGTGAGGGTCACCTCGCCCGTATCAGGCGCCTCTCGTGTCGCCCACTTGAGCGGAAGCAACCTCGTGGCGCGTGTGTCGCACGTCCCTTCGCGCGCGAGGAGAGCCATGGTCTGCGCGGACGCCGCGGCAAATCGCTGCGGATAAACGGTCCCTTTGGGTTGAGCCGCCTCGAGCGGAATCTCGACGTAAGTGCCAGCGTCCTGCGGTGCGAAATGATAGTCATTGAATGCGACGTAACCGCCATCCACGCTCGCGGCCTCGATGCATACCGAGGAAACGAATTTACCGGGGCTGCGGACGAACAGGCGCTGCCCTCTGGCTTGCCAATTCCCCGGCCCCACGACGATTCCGATGATGTCGCCGCCGGCGACCGGCGCTTCTGGGCGAACCTGTTCATTGAACTTGGGATCGGCAAGGTTTGCCGCCGGCCAAAGCGGCGACCACGCGCCCGATGTCGTTGCCGCCAGCAGCACGCTGGCCGTAAACCCTAGCCTTCGTCCTCTCACGAGTCCGCCTCCCCGCTGCAAGCGCCAGAATATCCCAACCCGGGCTCCTGCGGTCCACACGCCATGATGCTTCGGAATCGCGCGATCCTTGAGAGGAGCGAGGGATGCCCGGACATTGATGCGCCGCATCAACGAAGCGACCGCAACGAAGCCACTGCCGTTGGGAGAATTCGCACGGCCGCATTCGTGCACACCCAGCCCTCTCGAACTCTCCCTCTTTTCCGACGGGTGTCAAACGGTGAGGCAGCGGTCGAATGCGACCGTTCCTGCGCGAACGTTCCTGCGCGAACGTCCCTGCGCGATCGTCCCTGGTCTGGTCCGCCGCCACGAGCGGAATCCGGTGATACCATCCCGGCCGGCGAGCGCCACGGTAACCAGCGGCCAAGAGACCGCACGTCGCCAAGCGCGATCGCCGCGGCGGCTCATTGGGGTGTCCTGTGCAAGGGATGGGTCCGGAACAGAGCTTCGACTTCGTCGTGGTGGGCGCCGGCACCGGCGGGTGCGCGCTCGCGGCGCGCCTCTCTGAAGATTCGAGCGGGACAGTCTGCCTGATCGAGGCCGGCGGCTCGGGGCGCAGCTTCGTTGTCGACGTGCCCGCGGCCGTCGCCATGGTCCAGCGCTCCACGGCGCTCAACTGGCGCTTCCAGACCGTGCCGCAACCGAACTTGAACGGCCGGCGGATTCCGGTACCTCGTGGGCGCGGGCTCGGAGGCTCGGCGCTCATCAACGGCATGGTGTACTTCCGCGGGCACCCGCGCGACTACGACGATTGGGCGAGCTCGGGCGCCACCGGCTGGAGTTACCGGGAAGTCCTGCCCTACTTCTGCAAGAGCGAGAACAACGAGAATTTCGGCCCATCCGCGTTTCACGGACGCGGCGGCGCGATGAACGTTCGGAACGTCACGCGGCCGAATCCGCTCAACTTCGCGTTCTTCGAGGCGATCGGAGGACTCGGCGTTCCTGCGCGCCCTGACTTGAACGGCGGCGATACCGAGGGCGTTGCGCTGCGTCAGCTTTCGATCCGCCGAGGCAAACGAGAGACCACCGCGAGCGCGTTGCTGCGTCCGGCGATGAGCCGGCGGAACTTGACTGTCGTGACGAATGCTCGCGCAACTCGGATCGTCCTGGAAGGACGCCGCGCGGCGGCGGTCGAGGCCCGATCGGAGCAAGGCCCCCTCACCGTGCGCGCACGGCGCGAGATCATTCTTTGCGCGGGGTCGATCCACTCGCCGCAGTTGCTCATGGTGTCCGGGATCGGCGATGGCGAGCACTTGAGGTCGGCGGGCATCGAGTTGCGCCATCACCTCCCCGGCGTCGGTCAGAATCTGCACGACCACTTGGCGAGTCCGGTTCACATGGTGACGGCCCATCCCGATCCGTATGGCATCTCCGCTCGCGCCATGCCGCGCAATCTCGTGAACATCGCCGAGTACCTGCTTCACAGGTCCGGACCGCTCGCGAACAACATCTTCGAGTCCGCCGCCTTCGTGAAAACCGTACCAGGCCTCGACCGGCCGGACGCGCAGCTCGTCTTTCAGCCCGCCAAGCGGCCACCGCCGTCGTTCCCCTTCCCCTTCGGCCATGGCTTCGCCTTGAGTCCGGTCGGACTCTACCCGCGCAGCCGCGGGCGCATCACCCTCGCGAGCCCGGACCCATTCGAGGCGCCGCTCATCGACCCGAACGTGCTCGCAGTGCCCGAGGATGTGGAGCCTCTGGTGCGGGCGATTCGCCTGATCCGCCGCATCTTCGCTTCGCCCGCGTTCACGAAATATCGCGCCGAGGAAGTCGTCCCGGGCCCTGCGGCTCAGAGCGATGCAGACCTCATCGCGTATATCCGCGCGCAGTCGTACACGGTGCATCATCCGGTCAGCACCTGCCGCATGGGGACCGATGGATCGGCCGTCGTCGATCCACAGCTGCGCGTCATCGGGCTCGAAGGCTTACGCGTGGCGGACGCTTCCGTGTTCCCGTCGATCATCGGCGGCAATACGAATGCCGTCGTGGTGATGGTCGCCGAGAAAGCCGCGGACATGATCCTGGGGCGTCCCCCGCTTCCGCCGGCCGTGCTCGACAGCGAGCCTCACCGTACGGAAGATGGCGGGCGGCGAACGTCCGCCTAGCCGAACGGAGGAACTTATGCCGGATCCCTTGAGCACTGCCGAGCGCATCGAGATCGAGCGAGCCTGCGAGCGCCTCGTGTATGCCTACTCCCGGGCGCTCGATCTGGGAGACCTGAGCGGCGCGGCCGATTTCTTCGCCGAGAATGGCTCGATGTCGCGCCCGATGACGCCGGACCAGATCATCCAGGGCCGCGAGACGATCCGCGCGTCACTTCTCACTCGCCCCAAGACGCTGCTCACGAAGCATCTCGCGACCAACATCGTGATTGACGTGGAGAGCCGCGACGCGGCGCGCGGCATCTCATACCTGACGATGATCGCGACGACACCCGGGGAGGCCAAGCCGCCTTTCGACTCGCTCGGCCCGATCTACTTCGGAGAATTCCAGGACCGCTTCGTGCGCGAGCGCGGCGTGTGGAAGTTTCTCGAGCGCCGCGGTTCCATTCAAATGAAGTTCGCGGGTGCCGCGGCAAAGTAGCTTGCGCGACCTCGACTTCAAGGTCGCAATCTGTCGGCTCGCGACGTCTAGCAGCGACGTCGGACCCGACGTCAGCCGCGCAGCAAAAAAGGCTCCGAGTGAGATGAGTGCGAATGCGCCGACCGCTATACTCGACCGTCATGAAACCAAAGCCTGCCCAGCTGAGCTCCGCCGAGTACCTCGAGTGGGAATCCAAGAGTCGGCTCAAACACGAGTACGTGGATGGCGAGATCTACGCCATGTCGGGCGCGACGCGCCGGCACAACTTGATCGCGTCGAATCTGCGGGAACATGCTCGAGGGGCGAGTTGCCGCCACGGATGCCAGGTCTTCGGCTCCGACATGAAGGTCCATGTCGAGGCCCGCAACAGCTTCTATTATCCCGATCTCAGCGTTTGCTGCGATTCGAGCGATCGTCACGAGCTGTACCTGGTTCGGCCGTGCTTCCTCGTCGAGATTCTCTCTCCTTCCACGGCGGCCATCGACCGGCGGGAGAAGCGCGTGAGCTACTCGACGCTGGAATCGCTGCGTGAATACGCGATCGTGAACCAGGACAGACTGCGCGTGGAACTCTATCGGCGGGAGAGTGGAGATCGGAGGGAGAGCACCGCTTGGCGGGGCTACCTGCTCAGCGAGCCCGACGATGTCATGGAAGCATCTTGCCTCAGCATGCACCTCCCGCTCAGCGAGATTTACGAAGGTGTCGAACTGCCCGCCGGTGTTGCCGAGTCGGAGCCTCCCGAATATGCCGCGGAACTGGCGCTTGACTTGACCTGAGGCGCCGATCGATCCCCAGCGCGAGCTCCTCGTTTCCCCGGATCCGTTCGCTCAGGCATTTGGCGGAAGCGCTGCAGATCGAGGCAGGTCCTCCAGCGCCCGCGCGACCGCTTCGTGCCGGATCTCCCCGTCATGCACATTGAGACCCCGAGCAAGGCACGGGTCGCGCTTCAATGCAGCCTCCCAGCCCTGATCGGCGAGCGCGCGGACGAACGGCAGCGTCGCGTTGGTGAGCGCATAGGTCGAGGTGCGGGGTACCGCGCCCGGCATGTTCGTGACGCAATAATGAATTACTCCATCAACGATGTACGTGGGCGCCGCATGAGTGGTCGGCCGGCTGGTCTCGATGCAACCACCCTGGTCGATCGCGATATCGACGATCACCGAGAGAGGCCTCATCTCCGCGACCATGGCGCGCGTCACGAGCTTCGGGGCCGCGGCTCCGGGAATCAGCACGGCGCCGATCACCACGTCGGCCTCCGCGACGAGCTGCTCGATCGCCTCCGCGGTCGAGTACATCGTCTTCAAACGATTCCCGTACTGCGCCGCGAGCTCGCGCAGCCGCTTGGGCGAGCGATCGACGACGGTCACATCGGCCTGAAGGCCGACTGCCATCTCGATGGCCTGGCTGCCGGCCACACCACCACCGAGCACGACGACTCGGGCAGGCGCAACGCCGGACACGCCGCCGAGCAGAATGCCGCTCCCGCCGCTCGTCTTCTGCAGGCAGCTCGCGGCGACCTGGATCGACATTCGTCCGGCGACCTCGCTCATCGGTGTCAGAAGAGGCAGCGAGCCGTCGGGCGCGGTGACGGTCTCGTACGCGATGGCGGTCGAGCCGGACTCCATGAGCGCTCGCGCCTGCGCCGGATCGGCCGCGAGATGCAGGAACGTGAAGAGCACCTGGCCCTCATGCAGCCTGCGGCATTCGGCGAGCTGCGGCTCCTTCACCTTCACGATGAGATTGGCGAAGCGGAAGACCTCCTCCGCGCTGTGCGCAATCCTTGCGCCCGCCGCCGCATACTGCAGGTCGAGAAGGCCGACCCCCTCCCCGGCGTGAGCCTCGACCATGACCTGGTGACCTGCGGCCACGAGCTCGCGCACGTCGGCGGGAACGAGGCCCACGCGGTGCTCCTGAATCTTGATCTCGCGAGGCACTCCGATACGCATGGCAGGCTCCGGCACATAACCCTTTGATGCCGCAAGCCTATCGCCGAGCGGCGGATGCCGACTTGCAAGCGCTGGCTCTAAAAGGTTGATACTTGGCAAAACCTTGCGCGATCATTCCAATCAGCAGCAGAAAGCTCGAAAATCGGGGCGCTCGCGATGAAGCTCGACCGTATCGACCGTGTGATTCTCGAGGTGCTGCAGCGGGATGCCCGGATCACGAACGCTGCGCTCGCGGAGAAGGTGAGCCTCTCGGAATCGGCGTGCCTGCGCCGGGTGCGCGCGCTCGAGCGCTCCGGGCTCATCAGCGGCTACGGCGCGCGCATCGATCAGGAGAAGGCGGGTCTGCCGGTGAACGTCTTCGTGAGCATCACGCTCGACCGTCAGGACCAGCCCGACCTGCAGGCCTTCGAGGATGCGGTGCGAAAGATTCCCGAGGTCATGGAGTGCTACCTCATGACCGGCGACTTCGACTACCTGCTGCGCGTCGCGGTGGCGGACACGGCGGACTTCGAGCGCATGCACAGCCGCGAGCTCACGCGGCTCCCCGGCGTCGCGCGCGTGCATTCGAGCTTGGCGCTGCGTGCGGTGGCGCGGCAGAGCGTGCTACCGATTCGCTGAAGGTGTCTGCCACCCGCCGCCGAGGGTCTTGTAGAGCAGCACGAGATCGCTCGAGACGGCGGTCGTCGCATCCGCGAGGGAGAGCTGGTTCTGCTGCAGCGTGCGCTCGGCGTCGAGCACCTCGATGAAGCTCGTCACGCCACCCTCGTAGCGCTGGCGCGCGAGCGTCAAGGCGTTCCGGCTCGCCTCGACGGCCGCTGCGAGCGAGACTCGCCGGGCCTGGTCCGCTCCGTATGCCGCCAGAGCGTTCTCCACTTCATGCAGCGCGCCGAGCACGGTGCGCGCGTAATCGATCGCGGCTTCCTTCGCCTTGACATCCTGCAGGCGGATGGTGGCTCGGCGCGTGCCGGCATCGAAGATCGGCAGATCGATCGTCGGCCCGAGCGTCGCGAAGCGGCTCGCCGCCTCGATGAGCTCGGAGAGGCCCTCCGATTGATAGCCCCCGGCAACGCTCAGCGTCAATTGCGGAAAGAGATCGGCCACGGCGACGCCGATGCGAGCCGTCGCGGCGTGCAGGCTCGCCTCCGCGCGCCGGATGTCGGGGCGGCGGCGGGCAAGATCCGCGGGGAATCCGATCGGCACCGTGGGCGGCACCGGCGGCACCGGCCTCGATTGCTGCAGCTCGGCGCGCAGCGCATCCGGCTTGCGCGCCATGAGCTCGCTCAGCTGGTTGATGTCCTGGGTGATCTCGCGGTCGGCGAGCGGCAGCTGCGCCTCGGTGGCGCTGACCTCGCTCGCCGCATTCTCAACGTCCAGGTCGGTCGTGAGGCCCGCGCTCCACCTCTGACGCGTGATCTGCAGTACGTCGCGCTGCGTGGCGAGGCTCTGCTCGAGGATGGATTTCCTGAGCTGCGCGCCGCGCAGGTCGATGTAGGCCTCGGCCACATCGCTCACGAGCGAGAGCAGCACGTCATGCTCATCTTCGATGGAGGCCTGCATGTCCGCGTTCGCCGCCTCGACCGACCGGCGGACCCGTCCGAACAGGTCGAGCTCCCACGAAGCGCTCAGTCCCAGCTGATACTGATTGAACGGATTCGCGAAGATGCCCGACGGCAATCCCGGGATCTGCGGGCCTATGCCGAAGATCGCCCCGTTCGGCGTGTTGAGGCTCAAGCGCTGCCGCGTGTAGCCCGCGTTGGCCGAGAGGCTCGGCCAAAGGCCCGCGGCCGCCACGTCGCGCTGCGCGAGGGCCTCCTCGATGCGCAGCACCGCTTCTCGAACGTCCAGGTTCGCCGCCGCACTGCGCTCGATGAGCGAGGACAGCGTCGGGTCGCGGAAGCTCGTCCACCATTCGGCGACGGGGGCCTCCTGCGAGCTCACGACGCTTGCGCGATGCTCATTGCCCTGCAGGGCAGCATTCGACCACTGCGCCGGCACGTCGGGCTTCGGTCTGACGAAGCTCGGTCCGACGGTGCAGCCCGCGAGGAGGCAGGCGCCTCCCGCGAGCAAGGCGGCGCAGCGCACGATGGAGCCGGCGCAACTCGCGAGGATGTCGATGCAGTGGGCGAGAAGTCTCGAGCTTGCGGCGCGCATGGCGGTCACTGCAGCCTGTTGTGAAATATCCACGAAGCCGCGGAGAGCGTGACCGCCGCCATGATGGCGAGCGGCCAGATATCCGGCATCAGCTGGATGAAGCCGGTTCCCTCCAGATACACGCGCTGCGCGATGTCCACCGCGTAGCGCAGCGGATTGACGAGCGTGAAGTATTGCAAGGCGAGCGGCATGTTGCCGAGCGGCGTGGTGAGGCCGGACAGCATCGAGAACGGCATGATCATCAGGAACGAGTAGAGCATCGCCTGCTGCATCGTGTAGGAGAACGCCGAGACGAGCAGGCCCATCCCGACCGACGCGAGCACGAAGCACAGCATGCCCGCATAGAGCGTCGCGAACGACCCCGCGAAGGGAATGTGAAACCAGAGCTGCGCGACGAGCAGCACGCCCGTGGCCTGGATCATGCCGATGAACATGCAAGGCAGAGCCTTGCCGACCATGATCTCGTAGGGGCGGAAGGGCGTGACGAGCAGCTGGTCGAAGGTCCCTTGCTCCCGCTCGCGAGCCACGGACATCGCGGTGAGAAGCAGCGTCTGCAGCAGCGTGAGCGTGCCGATCATCCCCGGAATCATGTCCCAGCGCGTCTCGAGATTGGGGTTGTACCAAGCGCGCTCCACCACGCTCACCGGCGGCGACGGCTGGCCGTGCGAGGAGCGCCAGTCGGCGTTGAAGGAGTCGATCACCGACCCGGCGTAGGCTGTCGCCGTTCCGGCCGTATTGGAGTCCCGGCCGTCGGCGATCACCTGCACGTTGGCCGGCATGCCGGACTCGAGGTTGCGCTCGAAGTCGGAGCCGATCTGGATGACGAGAAGCGCGCGCCGCTGATCGATGAAGGTGCGGACGTCAGACTCCCGGTGCAAGTCGGCGACACGCTCGAAGATGCCGCTGCCGTCGAAGCGGGCGATGAGATCGCGCGAGGCGGCGCTGCCGTCCTGGTCGAGCACGGCGTAGGGCACGTGGTTCAAGTCGTAGGTCGCGGCGTATCCGAAGATGAGGCTCTGGATGATGGGGGGCAGGATCAGGCTGTTGCGCGCGCGCCGGTCCTTGAAGACCGCGAGCATCTCCTTGCGGGCGAGCGTGAGGATACGCAGCAGCGACTCGAGCATGCTCAGGCGAGCCTCTTGTGCGTGATGAGCCGGCTCAAGTAGCCGAGGAGCGCGAGCATCAGGACGAGCACCGCCGTGTTGGGCAGCAGCACATGCCACATGTCGCCGACGAGGAACACCGTCTGAAGCAGCGTCACGTAGTAGCGCGCCGGCAGCAGATAGGTGATCACGCGAACGGCGACGGGCATGCTGCGCAAGTCGAAGAGAAAGCCGGAGAGCATGAACGCCGGCATGAAGGTCGCGAGCATCGTGAGCTGGCTTGCGACCAGCTGGTTCTTCACGGCCGAGGAGATGAGCAGCCCGATGCCGAGCCCGACGAGCACGTAGAGCATCGAGGCGGCGAGCAGCACCCACAAGGATCCCCTCAAGGGTACATGGAAGAGGAATCTCGCCGAGAGCACGCACAGCACGAGGCCGATCATCCCGAGGCCGAAGTACGGAATGGTCTTGCCGAGCAGGATCTCCTCGCTTCGCACCGGAGTCACGAACAGCGCCTCGAAGGTGCCTCGCTCCCACTCGCGCGCGACGACCATTGCCGTGAGGAAGGCCCCGATCAGCGTCATGACGAGCACGATGAGCCCGGGAACGAGGAAGTAGTGGCTGTCGTCCGCCTCGTTGAACCACAACCGGCTCTGCACGACGACGGGGCCGGTCCCCGCTACCGTCCTGCCCTCCGCAGCCTCGCGGCTCATCCACGCGCCGAGCGCGCCGTCTACGTAGCCCTCGATGATCCGCGCGCGGTTCGCATCGCTTCCGTGGACGATCACTTGCACCTGCGCGTCGCCGGCGCTCACGCGCTGCTCGAAGTCCGACGGGATGCGAACGATGCCGTCCGCCGCGCCCGTGAGCATGAGGCTCTCGGCCGCCGGCATGGAGTGCACGATCTGCGGATGGAAGTACGGGGAGAGCTCGAAGCCCGCGACGAGATTCAGCGCATCGGGCGATGCCTCCTCCAGATCGATGGCGACCGGCACGTTCTTCACGTCGAGGGATAGACCGAACCCGAAAAGCAGGATCAGGATGACGGGGAGCACCACGCCGATCGCGATGCTCGCCGGGTCGCGGACCATCTGGCGCGTCTCCTTCTTGACGAGCGTCCAGATGCGCCTCCCCTTCGGGAGCCAGTCCGCGGGCGTCACGCCGCGCGCTCCTCGGCCGATTCCTTCGCCCGCGCCGCCTCGACCACGGTGATGAACGCATCCTCCATCGTGGGCTCGCGTCCCGCTGCGGCTCGGCCGAGGCGCCGGATCTCCCCGGGCGTGCCCTGCGCCAGCACGCGGCCCCCGTCCATGATGGCGATGTGATCGCAGTACTCGGCCTCCTGCATGAAGTGAGTCGTGACGATGACGGTCACGCCCTGGTCCGACAGAGCCGTGATCCGCCGCCAGAATGCCCGTCTCGCGAGTGGATCGGCGCCGCTCGTCGGCTCGTCGAGGAAGAGGATCTCCGGCTCGTGCAGCAGCGCCGCGCTCATGGCGAGCCGCTGCTTGTAGCCGCCGGCGAGCTCGCTGCTGGCAAGCTGCGCGTAACGGCCGAGATCGAACTGCTGCAGGGCCCACTCGATGCGCTCGCGCCGGCGCCGTCCTTGCAGTCCGTAGGCGCCGGCGAAAAACTCGAGATTCTCGCTGACCGTGAGCGCACCGTAGAGCGAGAA